>CAJOQL010000102.1 GCA_905236935.1 uncultured Bacilli bacterium | reverse complement strand
TACAGAATGTCTATTTTCAGTATGTGTAAAGTACTGAATTAGATATTCTTTTTTTCTATTCGGTAATATATCTAATACTCTTTTATGTATTGGATCATTTAATATAAATGCATATTTACCTTCTTTAGTATCCGATTTAAACTCATCAAATGATATTACTCTTGGTAAGTTCTTAATATAATCAGGTATAACTGATGTTGCTTCTTCTAGTTCAGCTCGTATTATATATTTTGATGCATGATTCTTTTCAGCTATTTTACTTATTGGTAAATTATAAATCTAATAAATTTTTTCTTATTTGTATTTTAGTTTTATTTGATATATTTCCGTCTTTAGTATTTAATGATAAATCTTCAGTAAATATTTTACCGCAGTAATAACAATGAAATCTTCTCTTATAAATAATCAAATTTACTTCTTCTCCACAAGCATCTAAATATTTACTTCTTATTGGTTTTAATTTACTATGAATACTACTAGTAAATTTATTACACTCTGGGCATCGCACTTTTTCTTTTTTACTTTTTAACTCAACATCTATTATTCCATTTTCTTTTTTAATTTTTATGATTTTCAATTTCTTCCTATTTAATCCTAATAAGATATAATAATCCAAACTCTAAACCTCCTTAATTTATTAACCTTAAAGGATTAAATGTTATTATAAATTAAGACATCAAAAAAGGAAGCATTTTATCTTCTTTAACTTCACACTAGATTATCTAGCTGTTTGACCTAAATTTCACACCAGATGTTTAAGTTTTAACTTTTTTCGCATCTTATTTTTCAAATTTTTACTTCCCACCAGATTACCTAGAGCCGATTTTACCACAATAAAACAGAGATAATTTCTCATCTCTGCTCCACACTAGATTTTATTGAACCTTTTAATTTACTAAACAATTTATTAATATTTTAAACTATTTCAATCCACTTATTATATAAGGATCAGTCTTAGTACCACTTCCACTACTTACTTTTACATTTGGCTTTAAAGCTATTGCGGGACTTACAGGATACTCAAGGTTGACATTGCTACTACTATTATAAAATGCAGAATTATGATACATTACTCCCACGTAAGCCGCAACACTGTCATTATCAGTATACCCATCATTATAACGAGACCAATAAGGTGACATAGTAAATTGTCTCTTACCACGATATAGAAAAGAACTAGTGTTAAATCTATGATCATAGTTAAAACCAGAATAGTAATATTCATCAAATGTTATTAGTCCTATTTTATAGTCAATTCCGTTTATCTTAAGTTTTCCATTTCCATTAGGATCAACACTTGTCCCTGCTGTATATCTTGACAAATTAGGATTAGTACCATATGAATTTGGGCAGCTAAATGTTACAGATGCTCCAAGTCTACATGAAACACCAAACCCTTCATCGCAAATACTTTTATCATTGCACCATACCACATCTGCTAAATAATCATTATATCCTTTATTATATATATTACTTAAATACCAATTTTTTAGATTTGTGAGAATAGTACTTTCATGTATATTTTCAAATTTACTGTCATAAGTACTTCCTTTAGGATTACCATACATATATCCAACAAAAGCTGGAGAATATTTATTTTCATTAAATTTGCTCATAAAAGCAAAACTATATGATGAATTACAATTATTACTATCATTATTATATAATACTAATTTAATATTACCTTTTCCATCTATTCTTAATATTTGCCAGCATTTATTTGCAAATATAACATAATTATCTTGAACCTCTCCTCTATAATAATATGACGTACCATAATCATCAATTGCAGAAAACAAACCAGTTGTTTTAGGAGCATCCCATGCATCTTTTTCTTTTGGGCCAATAGCTTCATCAGGTAATATTTTACTTAATAAAGTTCCATCATTGGATTTATTTTTTAATTTTGACATATCTTTACTTATACCAATAATATAAGGATTTGTAATTGAACCTTTTTCACCAACTCCAATATTCGTAAAAGTCACATCAGGTTTAAGAGCAACAGCAGGTCGGATAGATAGATTATTAGAACTAGTTTCAGATGGATGTAATCTTCCATTCAAAACGCCGAACATTTTGGCCATTGGATTGATACCAGTACGCACATAAATACCGTATGGTGAAATTGTAAGCCATGATCTGCCAAACATGTATTGAGTATTTTGATATAAATAGTAACTTGTATTATCTATATCAGTATTTGAACCAGCAAAGGCTACTTCATCAGCAGTTAACAATCCTATTTTATATTCAATTTTTTCTGTTTGATCAGCGTAATATAAAGTTGATAGAGCACCATTACCTTTTGGGTCAACACTAGTTCCGGCTGTAAACCTTGATAAGTTTTTATCATAACCACTTGAATCAAGGCATTTAAAAGTTGGAGTAGCGCTATTTTTATCAAATAATCTATCACGTGGGGAATAAGATACACTCCAATCAGATCTTATTTCTGATCCAAGACTAATATCATTACACCATACCACATCAGCAAGTAAATTTTTGTCACTTTTATTAATTTTATGATTGTACCATGTTCTTAGTATACTTAAATAAGCTGATTCATTTGTATTTGCATGATATAAATCATACAGCTCCTTCGTATTTGGTTCTTTTCTACAATCAAATTCAACTCCATTAATACTTTTGTTGTAGCCTCCATTCATGAAGTCTACCCCATTATAACAATATCCATTAAGATCATCAGGAACTCCAAGTGTTGCTTTTTCATCTCCGAAATTAGAGCAATCAGGACCAGAACCATTAAATAAAACTAGTTTTACGTTATCTTTACCATCTATTCTTACAATTCGCCAACACATTCCTGAAAATACAACATAATTGTTATCTTGAACTCCTCTGTAATAGTAACTCTTGCCATAATCATCATCCGCACATGGCATACCTTCATCAGTATCTGCTATATCCCGACCAGGAACTGTTTTAGGTTCATAACATTCACTAGGTTTAATTGCATCAACTAAAAGATCACTTTCTTTGAACTGAGCATTATATGAATAAACTGGTGATACTAAACCACTTTCATTTATTACAACATACTTAATTATATAATCCTTTGTATCATTGTTATAATTAGTTATTCTATTTCCACTAGTAATTTGATTCCAACTTGTAAAATCAAAAGTGCATGTTGTTGTAGCAGTTTCCTTGCAATAATAGATGGTTGCATTACTAACTGTAGCATTACTTTTAGTTATTTTATAATCTAAGCCAGTATCTGATTTTGAACCTTCTACTACAACATCAATAGTTCCTTTTTTATATGCTATTATAGTTGCTACTGGAGTAACATTATCTATTTTGGCTTTTAATGTCACTGTAATCGTTTGTTCATTTGCAAAAGTTACTACATATTTTCCTACTCTATATCCACTTTCCTTTAAATATGGATACTTTAAATTTAAAGGTGCTGTTTGATTTTCACTACTCATATTTTCATTTTCAGTATAAGTACCAGCTTTATTCCAACTCCATATTGCACTCTTAATTGCTGCATTTGGTGCACTTTCAATTTTATATTTAACACCATATGGAAGCCAAGAAGATGTTAAATCAATCGTTCCATCAGTGAAGAACGCTTGTGGACCTATTATTTTTGTTGCATCATCATAATTATATGCTGTTACTTTTACATTTGGCACTTCAACATTAGCCATATATGAGCTAGTGAATGATCCTTTACCTAATTCATTAACAATATAATATCTAAAAAAGTATATTCCTGTTAAATTTCTAAAATCTGTTATTCTTTTTCCTGCTTCTGTTTGAATATTTGGTACACAAGTGTCATCCCTATCCACACAATAAAAGACTGAAGCATAATCATCTGATGCAAACGTAGACCCTTTTTTTACTATAAAATCTAAACCAACATCAGACTTTTCATTTTCACCAACACCTTCTTCTGTGCCAGCTTTATAAACTTCTAATTCTGCAGTCGGCGTTACAATATTTAAATTTGCAATTACTGTAACTGTAGTAACTTTATTATCATTACTGGTAGCCACTAATTGAAATTTAGCATTTTTCGCTATTATTAAAGTATTCGTATCAAACGGTGGTTCTAATTCTTTTCCAGTATCATACTCATCACTACCATTAATACTTGGCTTCCAAACAATGGATTTAATTCCAATAGGTGAATAAGCTCCATACATAAATGTTATACCACCATTAATTTGTTCACCATTCTTAACTAAAAATGTTCCATCACTTGTATATGTTTGTAACGATTCTAATTCTTCTCCAATTCCTCCTTCTCTAGAACTATCAAATTTATAAGCCATAATTCCAATAACTGGTTGGCCATTTTCTATAGTCGCAGTTACAGTAGTTACATCGCTGCAATTTCCTGCATAATCACAAGCTCTAAAATACCTAGTATGAGTTGTATAAGCTTCCATTTTATATAAAGTGTTACCAGCAACATCATTACCGCAATCATAAATATATGTTTCCCACCTTGTTCCATCCACTGATATTTGATATTTATCTATTCCACTTATATCATCTGTCGAACGAGGTGCTCCTTTTTGAGTTGTACATGTATTATCTTCTATTCCACTATGCTGAGCAGCATAAAGTGTTCTAGTATTAACTTTATCAGGATTGTATGTTTCCCAATCGCCATTTACAAAAGTCATTTCTGGTTTAGTTGGTGCCTTTGTATCTACTTTAGCTATATATTTTTGAACTTCCGATGATATATTAGCGCCTGTTACTATCTTATATCTAATATTATAAATTCCTGTATTTTCAGTAAATGAAGTTAAAGGATTTGGCCCACTATATGGCACATTAGGATTACAAGCGTTATCATCATTATTACTAGTATCCTTACAATAATAAATGGTATATCCACTTTTTCCAGTCCCACTTGCTTCAAATCCAAATTTAAGTCCTTCATTACTCCATGTATCATTCATAACTACATCCCCAGAATTATTTTTCGTAGCAGTTATGGTTACAGTAGGTGCAATTTTATCTATATTAGCTTGTAATATTACTGATTCACCACAGTTTTCAGCATTATCACATGCCCTTACATATCTTGTATGAGTGCCATTTTCAGATAGTTTATACATACTATCTTCACAATCATAATTATATGTATGCCAATCACTATTATTATTTGATATTTCAAATCTTGCTACCCCGCTTAAAGTATCTGTTGCGCCATTTAAATCAACATCATTAATCTCACATATGTTTGTATTTGCCTTAGATGATTGAACAACATATAAATCTTTACTAGAAGTAGTACCAATAGTATACACATTCCAATTATTGTCAGCCAATATCATATTATTTGGGCGAGATGGAGGTGTATTATCAAACCTAACTACTCTATCTGCCACAGTTGTTTCCAAATTTATTTCATCTTTAGTAGTTATTTCTGGTTCAATCCATAAATAATACTCACCATTTAAATCAGACCCATTAGCCATAAAACTAGTAGTTGTAGCTCCATCAGCATATGGTAAAGTTATCCAATCAGTATAATTTTTTGGTAATGTATCTTGTCTTAAACTCCATCCATATCTAACCTTACCACCTTCTGCTAAACCTTTACTTGCCTTTACATTAACTTTTACTGAAATACTTTTAACCCATGAATCTCCATTTATAATTGGAAAAATCCCTGTTTCACTATCAGACGCTGTTGTAATTCTCTTAGACGTTGTTGAAGTAAAAACTTTTAGTATCCTATCAGAGTTTTTTTCAAATATAAAATTTCTTTTAACACTATCGTAAACAAACTCAATCGGCTCATCATTCATACTTTTATTAGTTGTTGGATCAATTACAATTTTTTCTTCTTCATTATCGTACTTAATTAAATTCATGTTTGCTAATTCTCCGATTGTAATTGAACAAGAAACTATATTTTGATCTACTTTGCAGCCTTTGCCTTCTTCTATTCCTATTACACAATCAACAGCATCTTTACTTCTAAAACAGTTTTCATTATCTGTTGCCCAAGAATAAAGTGCACTTTCAGCAGTTGTTACCTTTGACCTTAAAATTCTCTCTTTTGTTTTTCTATTAGCAGCATTAATACCAGATACAGCTAAAACAGTTACAAGAGCAATTAAAGTTACTACTGCTAATATCTCAACTAATGTAAATCCTTTATTATTAATAGTCTTTTTCATATGCTTCACCTTATATTAATAATACAATATTTTACTTTTTTCGTAAAGAAAAAAACTCACGATATGAGTTAATTATTTATATTATTATTTATTAATTCCAATAATTCTTCTTTTCCTTTTTTAGTTAAACTTGAAAAATATAAAATTCTATCATTAGTATCTAATTTTAAAGTAGATTCAATTAATTTTAAATTTTTATCTCTATCTTTAGCTTTTATTTTATCATATTTTGTAGCAACTATTGTAACCGGAATATTATAATATTTTAAATAATCATACATTAAAATATCATTTTCAGTTGGTCTCATTCTGCCATCAATTAGCATAAATACTTTTTTTAAATTCTTTCTTGTTGTAATATATTCTTCTATCATCAAACCAAATTTCTTTTGCGTAGCTTTAGAAGTTGCTGCATACCCATAACCTGGAACATCAACTAAATAAAAACTGCCATTGCATAAATAAAAATTTAAAGTTTGAGTTTTTCCTGGTGTACTAGATGTTTTAGCATAATTTTTTCTTCCTATTAAAGTATTTATAAAGCTACTTTTTCCTACATTACTTCTTCCTACAAGTAAAAACTCATCTTTTCCATCAGTAGGATACTGACTAGTTCTTACTGCTATTACATTTAAATTTGAAGTCTCAATTTTCATATAAATCACATCCAATCTAATTATAAAGTAATTAATTACTAAATGCAAATACTATCCAACATTTAAAATATTGCACAATACTTGACACATTCTTTCCATTTTTAAGTAGTTTTATATCATAGGTTGTAGAAAATATTGCCAACTTAAAGTATAATTTATATTGGTGAAGTGATTTGTTATATCCAAATAAAATAAAAAAAAGTAATAATACAAATATTTCTTATGCTAATCGTGGAATGGATTTAGAATACTTAATAAATGAAGCAAATAATTATTATTTAAATAATGATATTGCAGTAATTTATAAAAAACCTACACCCATTCAAATAAATAAAGTTAGTTTTAAAAGTGGTAAACCAGAAGTTATTAAAGGATCTTTTAATCAAAAATCAACATTAGATTATGTAGGTCTTTATAAAGGAAAATATTTAGATTTTGATGCTAAAAAAACTTTAAATAAAACATCTCTCCCACTTGAAAACATTCACAAACACCAAATAGAGCATATCAAAAGAGTTTTGCATCATGAAGGTATATCTTTTCTAATTATTGAGATATGTCATGAAATATATATCCTTTTTGGTAAGGATTTAATTAATTTTCTAGATAATAATGAAAGAAAAAGTATTCCATATAATTATATTAAAGAAAAAGGATATTTAGTTAGTTACGGCTACAATCCTATAATAGATTATTTAAAAATTATAGATATAATAATAGAAAGAAAGGGTTAAAATGGCAAAAAAAGTTAAAAAAGTTAAAACTAATAAGAGCAAAAAAACTAATAATTTATTTAAAACGCAAAAAATAGGAGAATTTAAAAAATTTAGGCTTCGTTTTAAGAAAGGTAATATTGGAGAGAAAATACTGGTTTTATTTATGTTACTTTTAGTACTCATATTTATTGGCGCAATTTCTTTTATCACTTATATTATATTATCAGCGCCTGAATTTGATACTGAAAGATTATATACTAAAGAAGCATCTATTATTTTAGATGCTAATGGTAATGAAATTGCAAGACTTGGTACAGAAAACCGTGAAAGAGTTACTTATGATGATTTACCAGAAGTATTTATTGATGCCTTAGTAGCAACTGAAGACTCTAGATTTTTTCAACATAAAGGTGTCGATATGGCAAGATTTTTAGTAGCTACTGCCGGACAAGTAATGGGAAGAAGCGGAGCCGGTGGTGCCTCTACCCTAACCATGCAAATTGCTAAGCAGCGAATTAATGGTGATGATGCTAGTGGTATTAAAGGTATCATTCGTAAATTTTCCGATATTTATGTTGCAGTATTTAAATTAGAAAAAAATTATACTAAAGAACAAATTATTGAATTATATGTTAATATTCCACAACTTGGTAGTGTTTTTGGTATTGAACAAGCAAGTCAAAGATATTTTGGTAAATCTATTAGCGAAGTTACATTATCTGAAGCTGCTTTACTTGCAGGAATATTTCAAGCCCCTACTGCTTACAGTCCTTTTAACTCCGTAGAAAAAGCTGAAAGTCGTCGTAATCAAGTATTAAATTTAATGCAAAGGCATGGATATATCACAGAAGAAGAATGCACTCTTGCTAAATCTATAAAAGTTGCTGATTTAATTGTTAAAAAAGGTTCATCTAGTAATAAATATCAAGGATTTATTAATACTGTTATTGAAGAAGTTAAAAAAAGAACTGGTAAAGACCCATATTTAGTTCCAATGAAAATTGAATCAACTATGGTGCCAAGTAAACAAGATTATGTAAATGATATTTATGCTGAAAAAACTGATTTTAAATGGGCTAATGATGCTCTTCAAGCTGGTATCGCTGTTACAGATGTAGCATCTGGTGCCCTTATTGCAGTCGGAACTAACCGTGAATCAGGCGAACTTATATATAATTACGCTACCATGGCAAAACGTCACCCAGGATCAAGTGCTAAACCTCTATTTGACTATGGACCTGCTATCGAATTCTTAAATTGGTCAACAGGTACTACAATTGTTGATGATGCTTATACTTATAGTAATGGTGGTTATATGAAAAACTGGGATAACTCATATAAAGGAATTATGACTGTTAAAACTGCTCTTGCTGCTTCTAGAAATATTCCAGCACTCCAAGCTTTCCAAGCCGTTAAACAAAGCGATATAAATAAATTTGTTACTGGTCTTGGTATTACCCCAGAATATGATTCAACTGGTTTTATCAACGAATCACATAGTATTGGTGGCTTTGATGGTGTAAGCCCACTACAAATGTCTGCCGCATATGGAGCATTTGCTAGAGGTGGCATCTATATTGAACCATACTCATTTACTAAATTAGAATACTTAGATACTGGTGAAGTTTATACCGTAACTCCTGAAAAAAGAACGGTAATGAGTGAAGCTACTGCTTATATGATTAATATGATTTTAAAATATGCAGTTACATCTGGTAATGTCACAGCAGGATCCAAAACTGGAACTGATATTGCTAGTAAAACTGGTACATCTACAGTAGACTCAAATGCTATCAAATCACTTGGTATAAAAACTAATAAAAGTATTATTGGTAACTCATGGCAAATGTCATATTCGCCTAAATATGTATGTGCAGTTTGGGTAGGATATAAAGATTTAATAACTAAAGAACATTACTTAACTAGTGATGTAGGTGGTGGAGCTCGTAAAAAAATTAGCCAAATGCTTACAAAAGGTATTCAAGAATCAGGTTATACTTGGAAAAAACCTGCCTCAGTAGTTACTGCAACTATTGAACTTGAAACTATTCCTCTTGCCCTTGCAAGTGAATATACTCCAGATAAACTAAAAAGTGTTGAATACTTTAAAGTTGGAACTGTGCCAGATGAAGTTTCAACTAGATTTAGCGAACTAGCTAACCCTACCAACTTAAAAGCCGCCTATAATATTGGCTCAGTCAATCTTACATGGAATGCTATTCCAACACCAAATGCTATTGATACAACCTATTTAACAAATTACTTTAACGAAGGATATAAAACATTTGCCGAAAAATACTTAAACAAACGTTTAGAATATAATGAAGCAAATATTGGAAATATTGGTTATGAAGTATACATAAGTAATGCATCTGGTGGATATACGAGTCTTGGATTTACAACAAATAATTCATTTACCTATAATGGTACAATTTCAGAAAGTAAAACGTTTATGGTTAAATCAAGTTATTCAAAGTTTAAAGATAATAAAAGTTCTGGTGTAACTGTTACTGTTGCCCCTACTGGAGATATTACTGAATCTCCTTCAAATAATTGGAAAGTAGAACTTAATGGTACAAATCCAATAACTGTTCAAAACTATTATAACTTTATAAATGATGGAAATAGTCCTATTAAAGTAATAGATTCTGATAAAGATGTTACTAAACAAGCTAAAATTATTGAACAAACATGTTGGAACACTGAAAATGAAGAAGTTGCTTGTGAAAAATTAGATTGTTCAAATGAATATTATATACAGTACAAAGTTAAATATAATAATAAAGACAAAAGTGTATCAAGGACGCTTTCTGAAGGATGCTAAAAAGAAGATTTTTCTTCTTTTTTTATTGCATTTTAAAAGGATATAACTATTTATTATACCCTTTACATCTATCTTTAAATAAACAATCATGGCAATTAGGATTTATACTTTTACAGTGATATCTTCCAAATAATAAAATTTGTTCTGAAACTCTATTCCACTTCTCTTTTGGAATTTTTTTCATCAAAACTTTTTCAATTGCCGTAGGATTATCAGATTTTACAATTCCTAAACGATTAGTAACTCTTATAACATGAGTATCAACCGGAATACATGGTTCATTAAATAAATTTTTTAAAACTACATTAGCAGTTTTTCTTCCAACTCCAGGTAGACTTTCTAAATATTTACGATTATTTGGAACTACTCCATTATAATTTTCTACTAAACTCTTAGCAATATTTATAATATAATCAGCCTTTTTAGTATAAGATCCACATGGCCTAATTATATGTTCTATTTCTTTATTACTAGCATCTTTTAAAGAAAAAATATCATATTTAGAAAATAAATCCTTTGTTACAACATTTACTCTTTTATCAGTACATTGAGCACTTAAAACAGTTGCAATTAATAATTCATAATCCTTATTATATTCAAGTTCACATTTAACCACTGGAACATAATAATCTAAAATCTCATAAAAATCATTCGTCATCTTCTAACCAATTATAATCAAATAAGACTTTTTGCTCTTTATTTTCATTAGATTCAACTTTTCTTTTTAAATGACTCATTACATCCTGCTTATTTTTAAATCCTTTTTTGCCCCATTCATATAATATTTTATCGATATACCTTAAATTGCTAACACCATTATAAGTAGCTTCTTTTAAAGCCTCTATAATAAGTTCTTCATTCATTCCACTTTTAACCCATTCATTAATTACCTCATATTCCATTGGGCTTAAAGTTCTACCAAATTCTTTTTCAAAAATTGTAAAAATACTTTCCTTAGATTTAGCATTATACAAACTATTTATATTACTGATAATAGATTTATATACATTAGATAAGTCAACAACCTCATTTACTTTACCATCATCACTTTTAATCATTTTTATGGCAAGTAATCCCTTTGAACTTAAATTAGTAAACCCTTCTAAAATTTCTTTATCACTTAAATATATTGTTTTACTAATTAAATTTACATCTAATACAGGATTATCTTGATTTAAAAAATAAATAAGTAATAAAAGTTCATTTAAAGATAAATCAAAGTCCTTAACAATTTTAAATAATTGTCTTTTAAAAATATAATCTTTATCTTTAATTAAACCTTCTAAAAATTTATTGCTCACATTATCACTTCCAATTGTTTAATAAATAGTTTTTAATATCACCATAATTATTACTAATTACTCCATCTAAAACTCTACATATAATATCATTATAAATTATTTTTAATTTTTTACCAGGCTCAATTTCTAATATATCTATAATATCATTATTATTTATACATAAATCACGCTTATTTTTAATTGGTAATTCTTGATATATTTCATTTAAATTCTTTTTATCATAACCAAGAATTTCACCAGCTACTGTCGAAATATAAAGACCATTATAAAACAAAGTATATTTATTTATAGTCCCATCAGCTAAAATATTCTTAATCTTATTTATTATAAATAAATTATTTTTAGTAAAAGGATAATTACTAGAAAAATTAATTTGAGCCCACATCCCTAATAAATCAGGCACTTCAATAATTTTATCATAATCAAGTTCTAAAACATATAATAAATCTAATTTTTTTAGTAATTTTAACCCATTAAGAACATTTTTAGAAGACAATATTTTATCTAATTCTTCCCTCTTTCTTGTATAGCTTAAACTTTTAATTAAATCCTTATTATTAATAATAAAATTAGTTATCTCATCATCTAATTCAAAATTTAAGATTGCAGCAAGTCTAATTGCTCTCATTATTCTAAGTGGATCTTCTATAAATTTATCTGACACATTTCCAATACATTTGACTATTTTTTTATTTAAATCATCTCTTCCATTTAAAAAGTCTAAAATAGCCCCATCTTTATTCATACATATCGCATTAATTGTAAAATCTCTTCTTTCAATATCCGATAATAAATTATTAGTATATTCTACTACACTTGGTCTTCTATCTTCATAATGATACTCCTTACGATAAGTCGTTATATCAAAATTATATTTACCATTTTTAATAGAAATTGAGCCATAATTAGCTGTTTCTTTTTTGATATCAAATATTCTAATAATATCTTTTGGTAATGCATTTGTACATATATCTATATCTACTGATGAAATACCCAATAAATAATCTCTTACAAATCCACCAACTAAATAAGCTTCAAATCCATTATCTTCAATTTTTTCTAATACATTAATTATTTCTAAGTCCATTTTTACACCATTAAAAGTATATCAAAAATCTTTATATTTGTGAACTAATAACACTTATTTCCTGTCTTATATCTGCTAATTGAAGACCCTATTGCTCTACCTATTTCTAAAAATAATCCAAGTATTTTAGATATAGCACTTAATAGATTCCCACTAACTTCTACCCCACCTTTAATACATAATAATTCATTATTTGTCATTAGTTACATTTTGATGGTCTAAAATAACCATCTAGAATACCTGCTATAAGACTTATTGCTACAGCTATTACAGCAAATATTCCATAATTTACTTTTCCACCTATAATTTTAGATAATTCATTATTACTTAGCATGTTTCTAATCCTTTCTAGCAGTTAAATTTATAATTCTATCAAAATAATTATCTTCTAAATTATGACTAACATATATAATAGTTTTATTTTTATAATAATTATTTATTTGATATATAATCTTATGTCTTAAATAATAATTAACCTCTGATAAAGCTTCATCTAAAAGTAAAATATCACTATCCATATATAAACATCTTGCTAATATAATTCTTTGCCTTTCACCTCCACTAAAATTATCATTAACAATTGTTTCATACATGTTTTCTTTTTTACTTACAATAGATTTTAAAAATAGAATATTTTCAATTATATGAAACTTTTTATTATCAAAAGGCATATCTAAAATAATATTATTTAAAACTGTATCTACATATAATGAATCTTTATCTCCACAGTATAACACTTTTTTCTTTAAAGATTTCTTACTAATATTTTTAATATTTTCTTGTCCAATAATTATTGTACCTTCAAACTCATCAATATTACCATTTATAATATTTAATAAAGTTGATTTTCCAATTCCATTAGATCCTTTAATAAGAACTTTTTCATTAGATTTAATATTTAAATTATAATTATAAAATATATTATTTAAATTAACTACATATGATAAATTATTTATTTTTATATTATTATTTTTAATTAATTTAGAACCTTTATTATCATCATTTACTGTTAAATAATAAATTCCATTCAACCTAGACAAAATCCCTTTAAAATAGCTTATATTAGGTAATATTGAACCATAATAAGTAATTATCTCCTGGTAATAATTATAATACAATATATAAATTAATATATTACTAACATTACGACTAATAATAAATATTAATACTAAACTAAAATCTCTATATAAATGATTAATTACATTTATCATATTTAAATATTTATCTAATTTATACTGATTAGTAGTATTATCATTTAAAGATAAATAAAGTTTATTTAAAAAATACTCTTCTTTTCCTAAATTCTTAATATTCACAAGAATATATATTTTCTCAATAATACTATCCATTAAATTGCCATTACTATTTAAATAATTTAAATAATACTTAAATCCTTTTTTATTAATTAAATAAATACTTAATAAATATAATGCACTAAGAAAAATTAATAATATTGATAATCTATAATTCATCATAAACATAATTAATAAAATAATTAGTAAAAATAAACTATAAATTAATAAATTTACTGCTTCTCTAGTAAATAAATCTTTTATATTATTTAAGTCATTAATTCTTGAAGTTATTTCTCCTTTCCTATTTAACTGCAAATATTTTGAGGGTAAAGAAAAAATATGATTAAGATAATCTTTAATTAGATAATTATTATTATTTTTATTTAAATATGCTAATAAACTATTTTTAATATAATCTAACATATTTTTTAAAAGCAGAATTATTATAAATATAATTATTAATTTAATATTATTAGTAATATCTTTTAAATAAAAAGTATTAATTAAAGATAATATAAAAACTACTACTGAAAGGAATTCAATAAATAAAAATACCATAAAATTTTGCTTATACATTCTAATAAATAAATCTTTTAAATAATTATTCTTTTTATAATGCACTATTTGGTTTATCGGACTTAACTTTAAAATATTACCGGTAAATATTTTCTTAAAATCCCTATAAAAATATTTCTTAATTCCATAGTTAGGATCCATACATAATAAATAATCATCATGCACTTCATAAACTACCATAAAATGAAATAAATTATTTGACTTAATTTGAACAATAAATGGTGGATTAAAAGATTCTATATTAGCATTTTTATAGCCTATCGCTTCAAAACCATATTTAATACTAGCTTCTTTTAAATTATAAAAGCTTGTTCCATTATTGTCAGTTAAAGTATCCAGTTTAATAATTTCAAGCGGAACATATCCTCCATAATACTTAATTATTGAAAGAAGTGAACATGCTCCACAACTAGAATAATCATTTTGCTTAACTACAATATCTTTCATACTTTTCACCCTCTATTATTTATATTACCGGTTAAAGGGCTATTTCCTTTTTTATTTTTGCATTTTGTTAATAACTTTTTTATTTTGTTGAAAAGTCAAAAAAATCTGCAATTTTTTACTGCAGTTTTTTCTGTTTTGCAAAATCTTTTTTTAGAGTTTTTAATCTTTTGAGAACTCTTTTATTTTTAATAATATAAGGAAAAGCATCAAATAGTCTTGTTCTTATTTTATTAATTTTAATATTTTTATTTTTCGTATATTCATTTAATATTGCATCTAAATGTCCTGCAATATTGCTTACCCTATAAGCATCTATCGTACTAATTATTAAATCTACTATTATTAAAACAGTTAAAATAAAAAATGCTATTCGTTGTTTTCCAATCGAAACACTATCTAAAAACATATATAATATTGGATTTGTTATATAAATAATCACTAATCCTCCAAAAGCAAAAAAAATACTATTAAATAAACATACTCTACCATTAATATGATATTTCCGCCATGAATAATCCCACCATCTACGATTAAATATCTTTTCTAATACAACACTTGTTGCATACTCAATAGAGGAACAAATAATCATACTAAATATAAATACAACAAAAGGATCATTATAATAACCAGTAAGTAAATAGGAAATTAACATAGCACCACAACCATAAATTGGCAAATATGGCCCAATTAAATAACCCCTATTAATCCATTTCTTTTCCCCTATATATACAAAAATTACCTCAGCAATATATCCAATTATAGAGTACAAATAAAAAAGTAAAAAATAAAAATATATGTTTCTCATAATTTGTTCTCCTATAATAAATCTTACTATCTTGTCTTAAAATTATCAATGTTTTTCATAACTTTTTAGGAAAAAGAAAAATTATACCACTAATAAAAAATATATATAAACTATAAAAATTATTTAGTACTAAAAAGAAATATTAACTAATATAATTTACTAATGGAGGAAATATGATTAATAAACAAAAATTATGGTTTTTAACATTATTTAGTCTTATTTTAGTATTATCAGTTTATTACATTGCATTACCAGAAAGCTCTTTATCAAGTTTAATTGAAAGTGAAAATACAAAAAGCAATAAAACAAGCGTAGTAACAAGTAGTGATGATGCCCTAGCAACTTTAAGAGTTGAAGATGATGAAAAAGTTCTAGCTCAAATGGAAGAATTACAAAAAACTCTTTTAGATAATGAAAAAAATGCCGAAGAAAAAAACAATGCCTATGAAAGATTACAAAATATCAATCTTAATAAAGGAAAAGAAGATGCTCTTGAATCACTTATTCTTAAAACCTATAATTTAAAAAGTTTTATTAAAATAAAAGACGATCAAATAAATGTCATTATCTCATCAAAGGATGGTTCTTTCAAAAGTGCTAATGATATTATAAGAACTATTCAAAACGAATTTAAAGAAAAGAAATATATAACCGTCAAATATCAGTAATTATCACCACTTTCTTGTATTTTTCATAAAATACTTATGAAGAAGCTTGAAAGTGAGGTAAGATGAACAAAAATTTTTTAACAAAAAGAGAAAAAGAAATATTTGACTTACTTATATTAAATAAAAGCACTAAAGAAATTAGTTACGATTTAAATATTAGTGAAAAAACTGTAAGAAACCATATCTCTAATGTTATGCAAAAACTTGAAGTTAAAACTAGATCTGGTGCTATCTTAGAATTAATAAAATTAGGTGAAATATCTTTATAAGTCGTTTTTTTACGACTTTTTTTAGTATATAAGAATATACTTTTATTGGAGGATGTTATGCTCAAAAACAAACTTATTAAAAAAATATTGTTAGTTTCATCTTGCCTATTTATAGTATTTATTATTTATATATTTCCTACAAAAGAAAAAGAATTAAAACTAAATTTCAAAAAAGATATTTCTAAAGAAGCTATTATTTATTTAAAAGATCAAAATGATTATATTTCTAGAGTATCTGTATATTTAAATGAAACAGATACCGAAAAAAAGATATATGAAATTATAAACTACTTAACTATTAATAGTAAAAATTCAAACTATATCAAAGAAGGTTTTACTCCCTTAATTCCTGAAAATACTAAACTTTTATCAGTTAGCATAGATAAATCACTAGTAAAACTTAATTTTTCTAAAGAGTTTTTAAATGTAGATGAAAATATAGAAGAAAAAATGCTTAGTAGTATTATTTATTCTCTAACTAGTATTGATGGTATAGATAGTATTTCCCTATACGTTGAAGATAATCTTTTAGATAAAATGCCAAAATCTGGTAAAAATATTAATCCTATTTTAGATAGATCTTTTGGTATTAATAAAAGATATGATATTACTAGTATTAATGGAGCCGTCAAAACAACCATATACTATTTATCAAAAATGGATGATTATTATTACTATGTACCAGTAACCATAATAAATAATGAAAAAAATGAAAAAATGGAAGTTATTATTAACGAATTATCTAGTAAAGCAAGCTATCAAACTGGTTTAATTAGTTATTTAAAAGCATCAAAAGATTTAGAGTATAAATTATCTAGTGATATTATGGAAATAAACTTAAAAAAAGAACTATTTAATAATTTAAATAATTCTAATTTACTTGAAACAGTTATTTATTCTATGAATTTATCTATTAAAGATAATTACGAAGTCAAAGAAATTACTTACCTAATTGATAATAATATCTACAAAAATTATTTTATTTAGTTATTTTTGTAACATCTAACTTTGTAACATCCATAATATCATTACCTTTTTTATCTTTAGCTTCAATTACAAAATATAAACCATTATTTAAAAGTTCAATTTTATCTTTATTAAAAAATTTATGATTACTATTAAGTTCTGTTATATTAAAAGTTCCTTTACCTTGAAGTACTGCTTTTAAAGAAAAACCTTCTTGGTCAGCATCTTCTACTACAGCTAAAGATAATAAATTATCTCCATCTTTAACATAATAACCAATCTTATAATCTACTACTGTTACATCTTTATCTTTCTTATAGGTAACATCACTACCTTCTAATAAATTAATATTATAATTTAAACTAATTACTCCATTATATATTTCTACATATTCACTTTTACCATTAAAAGTATAAACTTTAACACTTTTAAGTAAATATGCACAGTAGGTTATTAAAATAGCTACAAATATGATTAATATAATAAGTATTGGCTTATATGATTTTAAAAACCTTTTAACTTTCTTTATCTTTTTTGACTCCATTGTTTGTTTTTTCACTTGTTAAACCTCCTAATGTAATATTTAAAGTCATATCTGTTGTTATTATCTCACCTGGATTAATACTCGTTGCAGATACGCTTCCATATCCCTCTATATTATAAGATAAATGAATTAAATTAGCAAATGTAATTGCTTCACTACTAGACCAATTAGTCATATCTGGCATTATGTATTCTGCTGCATTAGTTATAATAAACACTTTACTCATCTTTAAAACTGATGTATTTTTATTTGGAAACTGATTTATAACTTTATTACCATTACCAATAATAATTGGAACAAGACCTTTATTAGAAATATCCATATTTACTTCATCTACATTTTTACTAATATAATTTGATACCTCACATATCTTACTAACATCTTCATTTGATTCCTTATCAAATAAATTTTTATATTTAGCAACTGATTCCACTACCTCTTTAACAATCTCTCCCATTTTATTAGATGGACTACTAAATTTCTTTATTGATAAATAAATAATATATTTAGGATTATCCTTAGGAAATACTCCTGCAAAAGAACGAATATTATTATAAGTACCAGATGAATATCTACCATTAGCTAAAGTATATTGAGCTGTACCAGTTTTACCAATTAATCTTACCTGATCAGTATGATATTTATGCCCAGTAACAGCCGTATCTTCTGAATTAACCGTTTGATCCATTAAATCAATAATTTTATTTACTGTCTTCTCACTAACAGCCCTACCAACTTCTTCTTTTTTTCCTTCATAAACTATATCTCCCGTTGTAGGATTAACTATTTTACTAATAATATATGGCTTTAACACCACACCTTTATTTGTAATAGAAGTTAAAGCTTGAATATTTTGAATTGGAGTTGTCGTAATACCTTGCCCAAAAGATGCACTAGCTATTTCCGAATTATAATTAAAACTTACCTTACCTGTATATTCATTAGATAGCTCAATTCCCGTTTGCTCTCCAAAGCCAAATTTTTTATAGTAATCTAGTAATTTATCCTTGCCAAGGGCTTTTGATAAAAGAACTGCTGCTACGTTTGATGAATAAGTAAAACCTGTATCATAAGTAATATTTCCCCAACCTTTTCTATTCCAATCACTAATTGTAAAATTATCTATTGGAATAGAACCAGAGGTATAAGTATCACTACCATTATATAATCCTTCCTCAATTGCAGCCATAAATGAATAAATCTTCATCGTAGAACCAGGCTCATAAGCATAACTTGTAAGTGGATTATTATAATTAGTAATATTTAAAATATTAGGATTAAAACTAGGACTTGATGCTGAACCTACTATCGCCCCCGTATTAGCATCTGCAATTGTAATTGTTGCCCATTCCATTCCAAGTGGTTCTAACTTATCAATCGCATTTTCTAAATAAAGTTGAATATTACTATCAATTGTTAAATATATATCATAACCATCTTCAGCATCTTTCATGACTTCTGGCGTATTTGCAATTTTATAACCATATGCATCTTTTTGGTAAGTAACACTACCATCTTTACCTTTCAATTCCGTATTATACTTTGCTTCAATACCAAGTTCCCCATTAATTTCTTCCCCATCTAGTCTTCTAGCATAACCAATTATATGAGAAGCAAAATCTCCATTAGGATAATCCCTTTTACTGCCCTTTATAAAACCAATTCCAGGTAGTTCCAAAGCTTCAATTTCTTGTTTTTTTAATTCTGTAATATTAAATCCCCCAGGTCTAAGTTCAATTTGATATAAACCTTTAGACTCTAACTTTTTTAATATAGATTCCTTACTCATATTTAAAATAGGTGCTAATTTTTCCGCAGTAAGTGCTTTATCAACTACATGCTGAGGTTTATCAGGATTAGTAGTTCTACTTTCCTCTAAATAAGCTATTACAGTATAACTTCTAACATCTTGTGCTAAAACCTCACCGTTAATATCAAATATTGAGCCTCTTTTTGCTTCAATTGTTTTATTAGCAGTTGTTCTAGATAAAGCAAAAACCTTTAAATCAATTCCATCTACTTTAGGAGAAACAGCTACATATAATAGTTTAGCAATTATTATTGCAAATAAAAAAGCACAGCAAATAACAGTAACTTTATAGAATTTTACATTATTGCTTGCTTTTTTCATATTATCTCCTTTTTATTTAACTACAATTATATTGTCATTTTGATAAGTTAAACCATAACTTTTTGCAACATCCTGAATATTTGAAAGAGAAGCTAGTTCATTTATCTTCATTGTAATACTCTCATTAATAGTTTCTTGCTTTTCGATTTTATTTTTTATTTTCTCAACTTCAATATTACTCTTAGAAAGAACACTTTTAGAATAAACAATTACAATAGGACTAGCTACTAATAATAATACTATAAATCCTATCATTAATTTGTCTATCGTATGAAGTTTCACTTTTCTTCTTGCTTTTCTCACAAGTATCAAACCCTTTCAATTATTCTTAGCTTTGCACTTTTACTTCTACTATTTTCTTCAAGTTCTTTTTCACTTGGTAAAATAGGCTTTTTATTTATTAATTTAATTAAAGGTTGGTACTCATCTGGAATAACGGGTAAACCTTTAACTAATGGATTAATCTCACTTTTTTCTTTAAATATCGTTTTAGCAATTCTATCTTCTAATGAATGAAAAGATATAACACATATCCTCCCACCTACATTAAGCATATCAATTGCATCATTTAAAGCCTTTTCAATTGCTTTTAATTCATCATTTACTTCAATTCTAATTGCTTGAAAAATTTGTCTTTCAGGATGATTTTTAAGATAATACTTAACTGGCACTGCCTCTTTTATTAAATGGACAAGTTCTAGAGTTGTGTTAATTTCTTTTTTACATCTTTCCTCTACTATTCTTTTGGCAATAGGCTTAGAAAAATCTTCTTCCCCATATTTATAAAAGATTTGCATAAGTTCTTCATAGGAATAATTATTAACAACACTCTTAGCAGTTAATTTACTTTCTTTATCCATCCTCATATCTAACTCGGCATCTTCTTGAAATGAAAAGCCTCGCCCTACCTCATCAATCTGTGGACTAGATAATCCTAAATCAAAGATAAATCCATCTACCTTAGTAATACCCTCTTCATTTAGTTTTTCTTTCAAATCTGCAAAATTAGAATGAATAATTTTAAAATTATCGCCTATTTTTGATAGTTCAGAGTAACTATATTTTATAGCATCATTATCCCTATCAAAGGCGAAAAGAAAGCCCCTTTTTAACTCTCTTAATATTTCTTTAGCATCGCCTGCATAACCTAACGTACAATCAACATAAATTCCATCTGGATTAATATTTAATCCATTAATAAGTTCTTCTTTTAATACACTATAATGTTTCATAATTATCCTTAAATAAATTCTCTGCAATCTCTGCTAGATTATCTTCATTATCACTAAAGAAACTATTCCAATTTTCCTCACTCCATATTTCTAATCGATCATTAGCGCCGATAATAACGCATTCCTTTGTTAAATCGGCGTAATGAACGAGTGGGGAGGTAATGTTTATTCGACCTTGACGGTCAAACTCACATTCTGCAGCGCCTGATAAGAAGAATCTAGTGAAATTACGGGCATCTTTATTTGTAAATGGTAATAACTTTAAACGATTTATTATCTTTTCCCATTCAATTAGAGAATAGACAAATAAACACTTTTCAAGTCCACGAGTTATAACAAATTTTTCCCCTAATTCATATCTAAATTTTGAAGGAATAATTAGTCTACCCTTTTCATCAATATTATGATGAAACTCTCCCATTAACATTTTTTAATTCCCCACTTTCTTCCACATCGTGCCACTGTCTACCATTATCTTACAATAATAAAAATAAAAGTTCAACATTAAAGAAAATTGAAATATAAAAAAATGTGTCATTTGACACATTTAATGTAAAGTAATTAATTAATATTTTTTATTATTTTATATAAGGTTTTATATAAATCTAAAGCCTCTTGCTCACTTAAATTTAAACACTTTCCCACATTAAAAGGAATATCTTTAGCAAGTTTTTTTAGTTCTTTTCCCTTTAGAGTAATTTTAATATTTAAATTACGTTCATCCTTATTATTTTTTATTCTTTCAAGATATCCTTTATTTTCTAACTTCTTAAGTAGTGGCGTAAGCGTTCCAGAATCTAAAAATAGTCTTTCTCCTAATCTTTTAACATTAATCTCATTTTCTTCCCACAAAACCATCATTGTGATAAATTGAGTATAAGTTAAATTTAATTTTTCTAAATATGGTTTATACTTTCTAATTATTTCTTTTGAACAAACATATAATGGAAAACAGAGCTGATTATCTAGTTTTAAATTATCTTCCATTTATAAGTTCTAAAACCATATCTTTAGTCATAAACCCACTTGTTTGACTTATAAGTTTTCCGTCATTAAAAATTAAAATAGTTGGAATTGTCATAATTTGATATTCCTCACTAGTAATAGGATTTTCATCAACATCCAATTTATAAAATTTAATATCTTTATTTTCCTTTGCAAGTTCATCTAAAATAGGTGAAAGCATCTTACAAGGGCCACACCAAGTAGCAAAGCAGTCTACTAACATCTTCCCTTTGGATTCTTCTACTATTTTTTTAAAGTTCTCATCAGTTAAAACATTAACCATTATTTCATCTCCTTTACCGCAGTATCAGCAGCAATCGCTCCATCACTAGTCGCTGTTACAATTTGTCTTAAATCTTTAACTCTAGCATCCCCAGCTACATATATACCTGGCACATTAGTATGAACCCCATCATTTGAAATAATATAACCATTACTTGTGATTTCAATAACATCACTAAAAATATCATTTTGAGGCATTTGACCAATTGCTACAAATAACCCATCTACTAAAATATCTTTTTCATCCTTATCATTAGTAATAGTAAGGCTTTCTAATTTATCATTACCATTTAATGATTTAATAGTTGAATTTAAAATAAATTCCACATTTTCTTTTTCTTTTAATTCTAGAACTAATTTAGCCTCACCTTTAAAAGTATCTCTTCGATGAATTAAATAAACCTTTTTAGAAATATTTGCTAAATATAAAGCATCTGATAAAGCCGTATTTCCTCCCCCATTAACTGCTACAATTTTATTTTTATAAAAATTTCCATCACAAGTAGCACAATAGGAAATACCCTTACCAATAAATTTTTCCTCATTTTCTAAACCAAGTTTACGATTTTCTGCTCCAGTTGCCAAAATAATTGCTTTACAATTATATGTTCCTTTACTCGTTTCAACATTTTTATCTTTCGTAATTTTTATAACTTTTTCAAACTTAATATCTGCACCTAACTCTTTAGCCTGATTATACAAACTAGTTGCAAAATTAAATCCTGAAATATGAGGCATTCCTGGATAATTTTCTATTTTTTCTGCATTTACAATTTGTCCACCATAAGTCTTGCCTTCCAAAACTAACACTTTTTTATTTGCCCTTAGCGCATATATTGCGGCAGTTAATCCAGCAGGCCCAGCTCCTACAATTATAAGATCGTACATATTTTAATCTCCTAATAATTCAATAATATCTTTTTCCATATCCATAGGTTTTTCAGTTGGAGCATATCTTTTTACTACATTGCCACACCTATCAACTAAAAATTTAGTAAAATTCCACTTTATATCATTTTTGTTCTTACATGTAGTACTAATTTTTTCAATTGCTTTCATCGCCATTTTATTTTTTAAGCCAACAAGAATTTCCTCAGGCGAATTATCTTTTAAATATTTAAATACCTCATCCGCATTTTCACCATTAACATCGATTTTTTTAAATTGATCAAATGTAGTTTGATATTTAGCCATGCAAAATTCATGAATTTCATCATCAGACCCAGGTGCTTGATGGCCAAATTGATCACATGGAAAATCCAATATTTCTAAACCTTTTCCATGATACTTTTTATATAAATTTTCTAGGCCTTCATATTGAGGTGTAAATCCACACCCAGTTGCTGTATTTACAATAAGCATTACTTTTCCTTTATATTCACTTAAACTAAAATCTTCCCCATTTCTCTTTTTAACTACACAATCATAAATCATAATAATTTTCCTCTCTATAATTAGATTGTATACAATTTAATTTATCATGTCAAGAAAAAAAGAAGATTACTCTTCTCATTAAATACTATTTAATCTTGCTTAAAATTTCGTATTTATCTTTATTTGATTTAATAATATATACCGAAATATTTACAATAGTGCATATAATAACTACCCAAATAACATCACCACTTTTATTACTATTTGAATTACTAGGATTAGCAGTATCATTATTTGGAATATTATTATCATCATTGCCAACATTTGCTGGAGCCTTAACATCTTTAAAACAGTTATCTTTACCAGCTTCTACACATTTAACAATGTCTTTATCACCTTGTTCATATGCATCATTAATATAAGACTCAAGTGAAGTACTATAACCAGTAGCAGCATATAAGTCACTAATAACTACAAATGGTGTTCCAGTATAACTAGCACCTTTAAATCCAGCATTTTGAAAACCATTAGCAACCTTAACTCCTGTATTATAATCTTTACCTTGTTTCCATTCTATATGATCAACATAAAGCTCTTTTTGTACAATTTTAAACTTTTTATTGTATGAATCTAGTCCCTTTAAATATTCTATTTCTCTTTCACAAAAAGGACATCCACCAGCCTCATAAACATATACTTTTACTAATTCTTTATCCTTAGCAAAAACCATTAATGGGCACAACAATAAAACTAAAATGCCTAATAAATACTTTTTCATTCTCTACCTCCTATTTCATTATAACAATTAAAAAAAGAAATTCAAATATAATTCCTTTAAAAATTTATTTTTTTAGCCTCTTCCGTAAAAGAATAAATATATGCACTTACCTCTGTAAAATATAAAACTTCCGTTTTATCATCATCTACTTTATAAAACTCTTTTAAAATTGGATTATTATCAAACATACTTATTTTAGCTTCTATTCTCTCATCTCTATTTAATTTTCCCGCTAATCTAAGCCACTTTCCTTCATATAAAGCACATAATTCTACATAAGGATTAGATTCTATTTGCTTAGATACATCTTTTAATTTAGAAGTTTCTATATAAAGTTTACCTTCAAATATATTAATTGAACCAAATGGCCTAACTTTAGGTTTATTACCATCAACTGTAGCCAAAAAATAATTATCAGCATTTTTTATAAAATTATATACCTCATTCATTAATCTAAATCCTTAAAAGGATGAATAATCTTCTCTTTTAATCCCTTTCCAATAATTTCCATACAAATATTATAAATATTATTAGCTTTTTCTTTATCGAATTTTAACTTTTCCATTAAATCACAAATAATTTGCTCTTTACCTTTTTTACCAATAATCATATGGCTTTCTAATATTTCATTAATTTTAATACATTTTTCTTCCTCTAAATTAGTTAATTTTCCTAACTTTTTAATAAATTCACTTTTATTCATAAACATCACCTTTCTTAACATTAAATTAAACCTTCCAGTTCCTAAAATAATTTTTGATAATTCATTATTTTTAAAAAAATCTAGCATTTAATTATTTGTTTCTTTATTTTTGGCAAATTCAATTAATTCATCAAAATCAGATAAATAATTTTGATCTTGCTTTATTCTATATTTTTCGTATTCAGATAATGCCAAAGCATCTGCTATTAACTCTATATCCGACTGCAATTATGGCATCTAAACTATAAAACTCTACCTCGCGACCAACTTTCCTATTACCTTCATTTTGAACTATTCGAATTTTTCGAATAGTTGAATTTTCTTCTAGTTCGCCACTATTAAATATCTCTTTCAAATGGTAGTTTATAGTATTAACTTTAACTGAAAACAATTCAGCCATAGTCTTCTGTGTTAACCAAAAATCTTCACTATCATAAAACACTTCTATCATTTTATTTCCAGTTTCATTTTGATATAAAACTAAATTATTTAAATTAGCAATTTTGCTCATAACCTCACTCCCTTCAAATATTTATAAAAAATATACACTTTACACATACCAACTATTATTACACTTATAAAAAAACTCTTGCTCAATTAACTCTTTTTTTAAATTATTTGCATCCATTTAAATATCCTTCATATCTCAAAGAAATAAATTAATAATTCCAATAGCAATAAATATAAGTAAATATATAATACTAGATTTACTTATATCAATTTTTTTATTTATAGTACGCTCTAATTTATCTGTTTTATCTAAATATAACAATCCTGGCAATTTTAATTTACTTAAATCTTTATCACTTAAAAGAGCAAAAGCAATCGGATTATCAAACTCACTAAATTCAAAATCTGGTATTTTTACTAAATTATAAAACATTATAAAATCTCCTGTACAACCAGATATATTCATTAAAGATAATAAAACTAAAGGATAGATTTTAAATACTATTCCTATTATTAAAGTAATTATTCCTAAAAATAAAAATGGATATAATAAAGATATTAATATATTTTTCTTAGTAATATTTTGTTTACATAAACAGCATAAAACCCCTTTTTCTAAGTGTGCTCCATAAGTAATATTTTTAAAATTTGCCCCATGAATTACATATGCAGTGCTATGAAATACTTCATGAAGTGCAAAATATGGCATCATTAAAATAAAAGTCATAGCAAATCCTTCATTAAAAACATTAATAATTCTGCTTCCATATATTAAATATAAAACGATAAACATAATAATTATTAAAACTAAAGAAAGTATATTTAAAAGTTCAGTTTTCATTTGAAATAAATAATAAGTCTTTTTCATAATTCTACTCTTTTCTTTTCTCATTATATCGCAGGAGTTCCAATAAAACCACTATTTTTAGATTGAAAATATAATAAGCAAATAATTCCGGCAATTAAAAAACTACTACCTAAAAGTTTAACCATAAAAAGTTTCTTATTTTCTATAGAAGCCTTTTTATAATCATTATAATTTCTTTGCCAAAAATAGATATAAATAAAAAATGTTACAATTAAAATAATTTCAAAAACTAAATTTGCCTTTTCATCTAACTTTTTATTATTAGTTCTTAAGTAATCCTTTTCTAGTTTATCTCCATAAATATTAGCAACACTTAAAATAATAAAAATAATCCATATTAAATCTTCTAATTTTAATCTATTTATTTTACTTAATACTTCATTATTCATAATAAATTAGTTAAATAATTATCAATCTTTTGTTATAAATGTTTTTAATAATCATTAATACAATAGTAAAATTATGATAGTAATGAAATGAGGATAATGTGTTCATTAGCTGCCTGCTCAAGGCACCATTAAAGAATCTGGTTGAACTAATTATTCGACTTTTAAATAAACAAAGGTTAATTTCGG
>CAJOQL010000101.1 GCA_905236935.1 uncultured Bacilli bacterium | reverse complement strand
ATGTCCTTTACTTACAAAATAATTAATATATGCTTCTTTTAAATTCATACATCTTCCTTCTTTCTATAAACATATTTTACCTTAAAATAATCAAAATAAAAAGAAAAAATTTCTCTAGATTATTTGTTTTCAATTAGTTTTTCATCTTAATATTTATAATTTAAAACATTTTTACTTATATCATTAAGTTTAGCAAGCTTTCTTGTAATAATTTTTCACCAATGTCAGCAAAGATATTTAAATTTAGTTAGTAAAAATTTTGAAAAATTATTTTCGCTACCAAGATTAGAATTGCTTTTGTTAATAATTACCTATACTCACATTTACTCTTAATTATATTAATCCTCATCATCATCTGACAAAATATTTAAAAATATTTTAGATAAACTAATACTATTAGTATTATAATCATCAACTATACTAATTGCACCTACAGGACAATTAATAATTGCTGTTTCTGCTTCAGCTGTGTTATCTAAGGCTCCCATTCTTACTACTGCTTTACCATCTTCACCAATATCAAATACTTCATAACAAGTATACTTACACTTAAAGCATCCAATACATTTATTTTTATCAATTACTATCTTCTTCATAAAACACCATTTCTCCTAATATTAATCACTATCAAAATTTTACCATATATTATAAATTAATTGCACTTAAAAAGAGAGACTATTTCTCCCCTACAACTGTAAGTGTACCAGCACTAATACTTTCTGCTATTGTTAAAAGTTCTGTTCCTGATAGCTTATCACTTGATAAATAAAAATCTACATTATTACTTGTCCAATAAAGTGAATTTGAGCTAAGTGCTCCCATAGTCTCGGAAAGCATAAGTGGTTCTCCATATACTGGTATAATTTCAAACTCACTTTTAGCGGTACTTTTTTCTTCTACTAAAGTAAATGGTGATTCTCCTGTAAATGTTAGA
Organism: uncultured Bacilli bacterium; assembly: GCA_905236935.1. The sequence continues at coordinate 2,423 of CAJOQL010000101.1, read as the reverse complement.
ATAACCCTATTACCAACATCAGTATTAACAGTATCTTTACTATTTAAATAAGTATTAGTTGGTAAATATAATGGATAAATAATATCATCAATAATCTTACCAGTTTCTTCTTCTTTACAACAATCTGTATCAATTAAAGATTCTAATTTAAAATAATCATCTTTAAAAGTCGGCTTATAATCAATACTATTAAACTTTACTGTAATTTTAACTACATCATTACTATCCATTACCTCAACCTTTTGTAAATTTTCCTTATTATCTAAATATATTTTTTCTTTAATTAAATTAGCATTATTTGGATAATTTACTTTTGTAGTTATTACATATCCATCATTAGTTTTTTCACTTGTACTAGTACTATCGTTATTAATATCCTTTACTAAAGAATCAATTAAATACCCTTGTGAACCATTATCAGGCCATTCACTTTGAAACTTAAAACTTTTATTTAAACTAGGTGTCACAACTATAACCCGCAAAAGTTTATAACAAAATTGTGAAAAAGTTTAGAGTTGTTAACAAATTGATGCTTAAATGCATCTTTTTTTATGCTAGAAAGGAAATTATTTATGACAATATATCGAACTAAAAAAGAAAAGAATTTTACTATAATGAGTAATTATCACTTACAAGACAATAATTTAAGTTTAAAAGCTAAAGGATTACTTTCTTATATGCTATCCTTACCAGATGATTGGAATTATTCATTAAATGGCCTTACAAAAATTAATAAAGAAGGTATTAAATCAATTAGATCAACACTAAAGGAACTAGAAAAGAATAAATATTTAATTAGAAAAAGATTAAAAAATGAAGATAATAAGTTTTATTACATATACGATGTCTATGAAGTGCCTTATCCAGTACTGGATTTTCAGACTACCGATAACGAGCATACCCCAAATGGGTATACCCAAAATGAGTATATTCAAAAAGATATACAAATAAATACTAAAGAACTAAATATTAAAAAACAAAATATTAAAGAAAAAGATAATATAGATATATGGGATATAGAGTCGATTTTCGATATTAATACCATTAAAGATGATTAAAAAATACTGATATTTTATTTACTACTATTTTTTTATATGAATATATGTGTTATAAGTCACAAAAATTGATTCTAATATCATACTTTTTATACAAAAAATAGATTTAGTTATTTATATGTAGTAACAATATTTAATACTAATTCTACTGGATTAGTATTAAATATTCATATACATATCACTACTTTAAAATCATTTTTTTGTATCTTAAAATACAAATTTCTATATCACTTTTTTAGATCAAACTAGCCCACTACTATAAATGTCATTACCGTTAGCAAGCAATGAAAAGTTCCTCCCACAGAGCAATTTTCTTTATTTATGGGAATACCCCAATCCCCAAAGAAATATTATATTAAAAGAAATGATTTTTCCATTTTACATTTAGAATAATTTTTTAAAATTAGTTCGCTTTTTCTTTCAGAACAAATATATAATTTTTTAGTTCTTTTGCACATTAATGTTTAATTCGTTTCTTTATTAAAAATTATTATTATATTGTTTTATAATACCTTCCAATAACCAGATTTATCTGATCCTACTCTTTCAATAATATTATTATCGATTAAAACTTTAAAGTTTCTCTTTATTGTTCTTACATTAACATTTAATTTTTCAGATATAGAATTTTGAGTAATATATTTATCATTAACAATAAATTCAATAATTCTATTTTGAATATCGTTCATTACAAATTTACTACTTTTAATTACTTTGTCTAATGATGAATTTATTGTTTTTAATAAAAATTTTATAAATATATTTGCATTGCCATTATTATGACACTGAGCAATGGATGAATAATACTCTTCATGATTTAAATATATTTCTTCTTCAATAGGAATAAATTCAAAATTTTTATTGTATTTAATTAACATTAGACTTACCCAGTACCTAGCTAATCTGCCATTTCCATCAGAAAAAGGATGAATAGCTACAAAATAATAATGAAAAATTGCGGATAATAGAATAATATTCATGTCACTATCATTTACAAATTCAAATAAACTTTTCATTAACAATGGAACTAATACTGATTCAGGTGCCATATAAATAACTTTTCCATTTTTTTCTACACCTTCTCCATGGTTTCTATAGTTTCCATTATCTTCATCAAAATATTTCATCATTAAACTATGTACTTCAATAAAATCTTTTTCACTTTTATAATCAAAATTGTTAATCTTATTATATGCTTCTATAGCATTTTTTACTTCTTGTATTTCATCCTTTTTACCAATTATTTGTTTATGTTCTAATATATTTTTAACATCAAATAAAGATAATGAATTAGCTTCTATTGCAAGTGAAGAATGAATTGATCTAACTTTTGATTTTGTAACCATATATTTTCTTTTTTGTTTATCT
>CAJOQL010000100.1 GCA_905236935.1 uncultured Bacilli bacterium | reverse complement strand
GAACAAGAATTAGAAAATTTAAGAAAGCAAGTTGAAATGGATAAAGAGGCATATTATACTAAAAAAGGAATTGAGCAAGGCATTAAACAAGGCATTAAACAAGGCATTAAACAAGGTATTGAACAAGGAATTGAACAAGGTATCGAGCAAGGTGAAGCAAAAAAATCTATTGAAATTGCTAAAAATCTTTTAAGAAAAAATATAGATTTAGAAACTATATCGGAATCTACTGGACTATCTATAGATGAATTAGATAAATTAGTTAACTAACTAGGTTTTTTACCTAGTTATTATTTTGCAAAAAAATATATTTTCACTTTTAAATTATTAGTTCATAAAAATTTGAGATTTTTACCTAGTTTTCCACAAAATACAAAAGTTATAAACAAAATGCAAAAATAAAAAAGGAAATAGAGTTTTAACCGGTAATATAAATAGTAGAGGGCAAAAAAACCTCTAGCACTGTGCTAATAAAAATGAAAGGAGGATAAAATGATTTATTTAAAAGTTTTAAAATTAATTATTAGAGCATTATCTTTATTTATTTAAAGAATATAGCTTATCATAACCCCCTACCAAAAAGAATTAGTTTTGGCTAATTCTTTTTAATTGCACTTATATCTTTATTAGCAGGCCCACTTAAAAGTTTTCCCACACCATCAAATCTTGATCCATGACAAGGACAATCCCAAGTATCCTCTACCTCATTATAAACTAATTTTCCATAAGCATGTGGACATAACTGACATTTATTAGTACTATTTAAAAATCCATTAACATATCCTCTAACATTACTTTTAACATTCGATAAAAAGCCTTTAACTTTTCTTTTAGGGTTAAACAAACTAATATATTCATTATCCTTTTTCAAAATAATATCCGAAAGAATTTTACCAGCTAAAAATCCATTTGCAAGTCCCCATGTATTATAACCAGTCCCTATTAACAAATTACTATTTATCTCTCCAATAAAAGGCATTCCATCACCAGACATAATATCAATATTACTCCATAAATAATCTATTGTTAAATGCATATCACTTACCTTTTTAATTAATTCTTTAAAGTTTTTTTGATCATTTATATCTATACTAATATCATGGCTATTACTTAAATATATTAATTTATTCTTATAAGTTCTAATTGATATAAAAGGGTTACTATAACTTATTAAGGATAATTTATCATAATTTCCTTTACTTGCACTTAAATAAGACTTTTCTAAAAAACACTTTAAAGGAAACATATAAGGAAATATAAAATAAGGATAATGAGAGGCTATAACAACATACTTACATTTAATAACCTTACTATCCGTATAACAATTATAATAATTTTCACTTTTTTCTATCTTAATAATCCTTGAATTTTCATAAACTTCATCATTTTCTTTTATAAGTCCATACAAAAATTTAATTGGATGAAAAATGTAAGTGCCACTACTTTTAATCATATATTTACTTTGTACTATATCATTATTTGCACTTCCAACATTTACCCCATTTTTTCTTAAAAAATCTTCAAGTGATTTTATCATGTTAATTTCCTCATTATTATTAGTAAAAAGCGTACTACAAGCTTCTTCTAAATCACATCTAATTTTTTCTTTTTTTATAGTTTGAATAATTCTATTAATTCCTTCTATTTGTGATTTTAAATATAAAGAAGCCTTTTCATCGCCTACACTATTTCTTATTTTATCAATTAAATCATTTTGTAAATAAGATAGTTTACCTGTACTATTTCCAGTTATACCATAGCCTATTTTATTTTGTTCAACTAAAACAGTCTTTAAGCCACTATCCTTTAAATGATAAAAAGTACTTATTCCTGTAATTCCACCACCAATAATTAAAACATCTACTTTTAAATTTTTACTTAATTTAGGATATTCCTTTTTTATTTTTCCATCTTTCCATATACTAATATTTTTCATACTCATCACTCATTATTATTCCCCAAAATAAAAAAATTACTAATTAAAGTAACTTTTATAATTTCTTTTCAAAGTTTCCAAGAACTCCAACTCTATTTTGACTTACCACAAATGTATCCAAATTATTTTCTTTAATGAAATGCTCTAATCTACTTTTTTCATATTTAGATAAAACTGAATAAGTAATATATGTTGTTGTATCATCATAAGCCCCTACAGCTTTCCAATAAGTAGCATCCCTATCAAGTTCATTTTTTATATATTGAATAATTTCTTTTGGTTCCCCTTTACTAAAAATAATATTAATTGAACATATATTTCTATCATGCATACTATCTAATACCATACTATCAAATATTGAATATAGTACTGAATATATCATAGTTTCAATTCCACCAACTAAAGCACTAACTGAATATAAAAAAACATTAAAAGTTAATCCAAAACTTCCTACAGTAATTCTTTTATGCTTCTTAGTAAGAACTAAACCAATAATATCAGTTCCTCCAGTTGATGCCCCAACAGAAAATGATAATCCACTACCAAAACCACATAAACAACCACCAATTAAAATATTAGTAAGTAAATTATCCGTTAAAGGTTCTCCAATATCAGGAATAACAAATAAAAATATCGTACTTATCGTAACACAATAAATAGTTCTATTAAAAAAATTTTTCCCCATTTTCTTATAAGCTAAAAAGAATAATGGAATATTTATTAAATAATAGATTATTGTTGCAATATCAACATTAATATCTAAATTTGTAAGTTCTAAAATAATTGTTCTAAGGATTTGAGATAATCCCATAATTCCACCATTATATAAATTATTTGGAATTATAAAAAACTTAATAGATAAACAATATAAAAATAAACCAAAAGTTGCAATAATAAACTCATTATAATTCCACTTAAATAACTTTTTCAATTTCATCACCTAGGAAAGTATATCATTTTAAAATTTTTTTGCAAGAAAAAAATTACTAATTAAAGTAATTATCCCAATCTTTTATTTTAAAACCAATAAACATCTTATCATCCATAATTAATAAAGGTCTTTTAATAAGCATACCATTGGTACTTAAAAGACTTATTTTTTCTTCATAAGTCATATCTTTTAATTTATTTTTTAAATCTAAATCACGATAAACTAAACCACTAGTATTAAATAGTTTATTAACAGAAACATTATACTTCTTAATATAGTTATCTAATTCTTCTATTGAAGGTACATCTAATTTTATATCTCTTAATTCATAACTAATACCATTTTCATCAAGATACTTTTTAGCATTTTTACAAGTACTACATTTAGGATACCAAATAAATACCATATTCACTCTAAAATTGATACTAATATCTATAAGAAGTATAAATCAAATATCCAAGTAGTACCCCTAATATTCCTGTAAATGCTTGCATTGTTCCCATTGTATATTTTATAGTATCTAATCCATCATTAGGAAAGATATTAAATGCATTAAGTAAACTAAATATTCCAAAAATTATTAACGTTTTTAAAATAACTCCAATAAGACCTGTTAAAAAATAATTTTGCTTCATTTCAACCATTATCTTTTTAAAAGTATAAACAAGGGCAAAGTTACCTAAACAAATACCAGGAGCCATCCAAATTATTTCTTCACTATTTTGTTCAAATAATAACCAACTTAAAATTAATGCAATACTTGGCATAATAATTACACCAATTATCTTTTTAATTCCTTTAAAATTTAACGCACTAACTATAAGCAAACTATTAACAATAGTACCAATTATAACCTCAGAATTACTAGTAATTAAACTTTCTTCACCAAAAATTAAAGACAACAATTTACCTAAAAATAAAGGTATAATTAACGCAAGAATAGAAATAATAATTACTCCTCTATTTTCTTCTTTAACATCAAAATCAAACCAACTTCTATTTAATACCTTATTCATAATAAAACCACTCCCTTAATTACTTTTAACACAAATTAAAAGTTTTATCAATTACTTATATTTATTTTTCATTTAAAACTAAGATGAATAGATTCTTAGAAACAAAAAGTGGCTTAACCACTTAATACTATCTTCTACCACCTCTCATATTTCCATTACCTCTTTGCTCATTACCATTAGGAACATTCATTTTTCCACCTTGCATTTGGCCGCCATGCATGCCACCAGCACCACCAAATTGATTACTAATACTTGTTGTTTTCTCACCATTAACTATCATAGTTCCACCAGTATACTTAGCCTCACCATCATAATCAAATGGTGATTGGCCAGTTATATTTATAGTTCCTCCATTTATATAAAGGTTACCATTTGAATCTATTCCATCAGTATCTCCTTGTCCCATTTTAATAGTAATATTTCCTCCATTAATCTCAACTGCAATACTATAAGCACTTGATTTATTAGCCGCATTTATTCCATCATCAGTAGCACTAATATTAATTGTACCATCATTAATCTTAACATAAGTAGCCTCTAATCCTTCACCACCAGTAACATTAATTGTTCCACCATCAATTTGTAATAATCCATTAGCATGAATACCATCTTCAAGAGCATTTATTGTAAATGTACCTCCTGTAATATTAATATTTGTCTCAGCATCTATTGCGTCATTTGCACTAATATTATATGTTCCTCCACTAATTAGAATAAAACCTTTAGATGAATCAGTATCATTTGTAGATTTAATACCATCACCTTTAGCATCAATAGTAAATGTTCCACCTGTAATTTCAACTGAATCTTTACCCTTAATTGCATCATCAGCTGCTTGAATATTATAAGAAGCACTAGTTATCTTTAAATCATCCTTTGAAACAATTGCGTCCCCTAGATTAGCAATTATTTTAAGTAATCCATTACCAGAAAGTACTAAATCATCCTTACTATAAATAACTCCTTCAATTTCCTCATCATATCCAGAATAACTACTTCCATCTTCTAAATAATTAGTAGTTCCTTTAACTGTTTCAATCTCTACTTTTTCAGCATTTTCTACGTATATAGCTGGCCCTTTACTATTAGTAACACTTACTCCATTTAAAATAAGTTTTACATTACCATCAGTATTAATATAAATAAGTCCATCTTTAATTTCACCTGTTAATGTATAAGTACCTTCTTTTGTTATTTCAATACTTTTATCATTTAAAGTAATATCATTTGAATCATAACTATCCCAATTAGTATCACTAATTTGTGACTTAACATTCGCACTTATACTACTACCACTTACTTTTCCACTCAAAGACCCATTAGTAAAGAAAAAGTATGCACCTATACCACCTAAAAGTAAAACTAATAAACCAATTACAACAATTTTATCTTTCTTATCATTCATAAAAATCCTCCTATAATTCTATATCTAAAACCTCAGTAGTTAAACTAATCTTTAAATTACCATTTTTAACTCTAAGATTATCAATAAATTCTTTTTCATTTACATCATTTTTAATATTTATTAAATATTTTAATTCAAACATACTACCTAAATTTGTCGTTTTAACTTCTAATAAATCATATTTACTAGTATATTTCTTTAATACATCATCAAATACCTCTGTATAATCCAAATTTTCTGGCACTAATACTTTTAAATATTTTTCACCTTTATCTTTATCAAATAAATTAATTTTATTTAAAATAAGTAATAATAAACATCCAATTACTGTAATAACTGGAGCTAAAACAATATACCCAGCCCCTAACGCTAAACCTACTGCCATAGCAAAAAATACTGATAAAATCTCTTTACTTGTTCCTGGAACAGATCTAAACCTAACAAGTCCAAAAGTTCCAGCAACAGCTACACTCATACCTAAATTACCATTTACCACCATAATTACACTCATAACTAATAAAGGTAATAAACTAATAGTAGTTAAAAAGTTTTTATTAAATCTACTTGTTCCCTTATGAGTTAACGCAATAATCAAACCTAACACTACTGAAACTATTGCCAAAATAATAATAGCTCCACTACTAACTCCCCCAGATAAAATATTTGTTAACATAAACACTCACTTTCCTTATCTTTACTATATATACTTCCAATCTTTGAAAAAGAAATTGGATATATTTTTAATTCTGAAAGTACTTTTGTAAGCCATAAAGGCATTGAATTAAGTACTTTAACTTCCATAATATATTCTTCTTCTTCAAAATATTTTTCTCCCCTATCTCCTAATTCTAATCTTAAATCATCATATCTACTTCTTAAATTAGAATCAATAGTTATTCTTAAATTAGGATTATTCTTTTCAAAATAACTATTGCGATTATAAGCTAAAAACATATATGGTTTTAAATCAAAAAATTTAAAATAATAATCAAGTTCTCTCATAATCTGTTCATCTTTAACATAACCTTTTTCATAATAATCATAAAACTCTTGTAAAGTTAACCCTATTCTTCTTTTTCCCACAACTCCTTTATATTTATCTTTTATCTCTAAAAATACCTTTGAATTCAAATTAGGTACATCATAACTTCTAAGTCTTACCTTAGCTTTAAATACAGGTTTATCTAAAGAATTTACAATTAAATCATTATCGTTATTATCAAAATAAATATTACATATATTACTTTCAAAGTAAGGATCTTTTTCTATCCAATCCTTTATCTTATCTAAAAACATATCTTTTTCTTTCTTACTTAAAATATATTTCTGTTCTACTCTTTGAAATACATTTTCACTCATTTCATTTCCTCCTTACAACTATATAATATTATTCAAATATTAAAATAACATTAAAAATAGTTTTTATTGAAAACAAAATAAAAAAATAGTAACATTAATTATAATAGTAGAGGTATTAATGAAAAAAGGTAAATTATTGTTAATCATAATTATAGGAATTATTATTTATTATTCTTTTAATTTTTATCTAAAACCAATTAGTGAAAATACACTTATAACTCAAGAATATAAAGATTCAAACTCCTATGTTAATGATTTATATAAAAGTGAAGAATATTTTAAAACTAAATTATTAAATAAAAATGATTATTACATATATGAAACAATCATGAAAAGTAGCATTAACGATACTTATAATGTATCTATTCCTTGCAAAAGTGACTGTGTTAATAAATTTAACACTAGTTATAATGCTTTAATGCTTGATCACCCAGAATTAATAAGTTTCCAAGGTTTTGGTTCTTATGAAGTCAAAAATAACAATATAACTTATAATAATTATGCAAATTTAAGCAAAATAAAATCCTCTCTTGGCGCTAAAAGAATTGCAAGAGAAATAGATAAGATAAAAAAAGAAACTCTTAATATGAATGATAAAGATAAAATAATTTATGTATATAACTATATTGCTAAACACAACTACGATATGATTTTCATGTATTCTAGGTCTAATCAATCAGCCTATAGTTTCTTCACCAAAGGAAAATCTGTCTGTGCTGGTTTTGCTAAAGCTAGCCAGTTAATCTTTCAAAACATAGGAATAAATTCTTATCTAGTTATGTCTAATGATCATATGTGGAACTATGTTGAATATAATGGTAAATACTATATATTTGATGCTACATATGGGGCAAGTTTTAGAGATAAAAAAAGTATCTATTATTATGATGGATTAGGAAAGACTACTACAAATGTTACTTATGGCTTATATAAAGAACTATATCCAATTATTGAAAATACTAAACTAAAAGATTTATTTAATTTAAAATAAAAACTATCAAAGCCCACTAGCTAAGATAGTTTTTTTTCACTAAACATTACACTTGTTATTGTTAAAAGTAATAAAAGTATTGCTGCATACAAATAATAATTTATTAAATTATTAGTAGTTCCATATATTTCGAGAATTCCATTTACATACATCCAAACTGTTAAAGTTGCTATAAAAGAATTATACAAATACTTACTCTTATTACTAAAAGGATTAATTTTTTTAATTAATAAATAAAAGAAAGAACCTAAAATTAATGGAATAGCACCTGCATATATCATATAATTTGAATAAACTCCATGACTAAATAACTCATATATATAAGAAATAATAAAACATAGTAAACTAATAAAAAAATAACATTTTATAGTTCTATTAGTATCCGATATAGACAATATCACTTACCTCTCTTTCTTTAATACTTCTTCCATTAGTAGTAGGATTATTTATAAGTTTTCCATTAAAGTACATTGCACTAGATCCTCCACCATCTAAATTATATAAAGTTTTAACTCCATAATCCTTCATAACACTAGCAAGTTCATATAAAGATAAACCTTCACTTTCACTAGTTCTACCATCAGAAACTACAAATACATAATGATTTTTATTTATATAACCAATCGCGCTGCGAGGATTACTAGCCATAGCTTTACCTACTTCATCATATTCCGAAACTACAATACTTCCATTTACAATTAAAGCTGGTCCAAATGATAATAATTCTTTTACTTTCTTACCTAATAACTCTTCAGCACTTATCTCATTTTCATTAATTATTCCAAAAGTACCATCATCATAAATTACTAAATCTTCTTTATTCCCAGCAGATATAGTTCTATAGAGTTTATAATTTTTTAAAACATAACCTTTACTTTGTACTCCGTAATAATCTCCATTAATTGCTAATATCGCATTCTTATCTTCTGCAATATCACTAGTTGTAGAAGTTATATTTTTTCCATAAGTATCAAGAGCAAAAGCCGTTTTTAAATAACTAGCATCATTTACAATAACATCAGCAATATAAATTTTTGTATCATATTTTTCAATCGTATTTAAAGTTATCTTTATATTATCATCTTCATAAGTATTATCACTTAAAGATATTTCTCCTTTAGATACATCTTTAACACTTACAATATTATCAACTTTTTCATATACTTCACTTATCAAAAAAGTATCTAATAAAACATATATAGTAAAACTTATCAATAATAAACTAAAAACTAATGGATATAATTTAACATTTCTCAAATATCTTCCTCCTTAAAATATATATCTTTTTTGAATAACAAAATTAATCATAAATAAAATTATTTCTACTATAATTTTTGCAATAAAAATATTTACTCCCATATTAGCTAATAATCGTAACAGTAAAGTATTAACAATAATAATGTCAATAGCTAGTATATAATATTTAAAAATAGTTTTACTTAATTTTTCTTTATTATTAAAAACCACTTTTTTATTAACAAAATAATTATAATTTGCACTTATTAACCTAGCAATTAAATTAGACCATATAAGTCCTAAACCTAAAGAAATCATAATTACATAACTAATATAATCAATTACAAAAGAACTAACAGATGATAATAAAAACTTAAATACTTGCTTATAAATTAAATAAGAATCTCTAATAGTTCTAAAATGTGAACCTTTATTATTATCTTCATAAATAACTGCAATATTTTCTTCCTTTAAAATTATTTTATTCTTATAAGCATCCAATAATACATTCATTTCATAATCAAATCTATCCCCATCTACTTTTAATAAAAATGGTATTAAATCACTATTAAATGCTCTAAGACCAGTTTGTGTATCATAAATATCACACCCAGTAATCATCCTAAAAAAGAATCTTGTAATTCCATTACCAATTTTACTTCTTAAAGGAGTTTTATCACCTCTTAATCTTTTACCTAAAATTATTGTATCTTTATTTTTACATGCCAATTTACATAACTTTAAAGCATCCTTTACAGTATGTTGACCATCACTATCCATTGTTACTACAATAACATTTTCATAATTATTACTAATATAAGATAACCCTAACTTTAAAGCATAGCCTTTTCCCTTATTTTCATCATAACCTAAAACTTTAGCATATTTACTTGCTCTTTCAAAAACTGACTTAAAACTATCATTACTACCATCATTTACTACAATTATTTCAAAATCACTCTTAGATAATTGTTTTACTACTTCAATTAGTTTTTCATCTGGTTCATAACTAGGAATAAGTGCTACAAACTTCATTTTTATTTCCTCCTTCACCCTAACAATAATATTTTAACATTAAAATAAAATTAAAACTTAATTATTTTAAATAAAATTGTTTTTTATATAACATTTATCGTTTATAATATATTTTTAAAAGAAGTGAGAAACATGAGTGAAGAAAATTTAAAAAAGTTAAAAGAATTAAAAGAAAAAATAATTCAAAGAGAATTTGAAGAAAAAGATATAACATTATTTATTAAATCATTTATTGACTATTACTATAATGATTATCAATTAATATTTAATAATTTAGAAGATTTTCATAATATTATAGTTTTATTACTTGAAGAAATTGAAGATTTTATTTTTAATCATAAAAGTAAAGAAAACTTAGATAAATATGAAATAAATTTTTATAAAATTTCCAAAATGGACATCAAAAATAAGCTTGAATTATTAAAAAGCTTCTATCAAAAATTTAATATTAATATTAATTTAGATGAAATTATTAATAATGGAATCTTAAATATTATTACTATTGATTTAGAAGAAGCTATAGATAAAGATTTAATTCTTAGTGGGCTTTGTGGAATAGATGAAAATGATAAAAAACATATTGAAATTAAAGTTTATAATACTGGTCTCATTACTGATATATTTATTTGGGCTCATGAAATTGCCCACTACCAAAATTTAACTAACCCTCGTTCAGAAACTAATCTACTATTAACTGAAAGTATATCTTACACTCATGAAATGTTACTATTAGATTATTTATCTGACCTTGGATTTTCTTATGAAGCAAGCACTTATCAATTTGAAATATTAAGAGAATTCCAAGCTATTTTATACCAAGCATATTATGTTATTAAGCTTTACATTGTTTACGATAAATTAGGTGATATTACTATTGAAAACTATAAACAAATTTTTGGCTATGATGATGATTATGATACTTGTTTAAATAACTTTTATGATGCTATAAAGAAAAAATTAACCGCAATTTTCAGTTTAACTTATTATTCAATAGCATCTGCCCTAGCTCCCTACATGTATTATGAATGGGAAAAAGATGAAAAGTTTATCTTACAAATTGAAAAGTTTAGTGAAAATATTATGAATATGCCTCTAATCCCAAGTTTAAATACTATTGGTATTACTGGTTTAGATGAACAATCAATTGAAAAAGTAAAAAAGGCTATTTCTAATTATAAAGAAGAAATTGTAAATGGAAATGATTATATCCTAACTAAATGTGCTAGAATTAACGAGTATTTCATCGAACTAACATTATTATTTTATAACGACAAAAGATTAATATTTGATAAAATAAATGATATTTTCTATTTAAATTCATACCTAAAAGAATTATTAACTAATTATTTTAAAGAAACATTTCCATTTAATGAAATTGATAAACAAACAAAAATGACTAAAGAAGAAAAAATAAGAATAATTATGGACTACTATAAATATCTTAATTATGACATAGATATGGGAGATTTAATTAATAATGTAATTTTTGATGATATTAAAAAAGAAGATTTAGAAGAAGAATTAGAAGAAGATGCTCAAAACCTAACTCATTATTGTCTAGTAGGTTACAATACTGATGAATCAGGTTATAACGAAATAAATATTAATAATACTCCATATTTACTAGATACACCTGCTTGGATCCATGAATTTAGACATCATTTAAATCATCCAGGACACAAAAGAAATCAAGAAAGTTGTTCCTTAACTGAAGTTTGTTCATTTATTGATGAACTTATATTTGCTGATTACTTAAATAAGATTGGTTATACCTATGAAAGTGCTTATATAAAATTTGAAACATTAAATACTCTTTATATTCAAATATTAGATGCTTATTCAATTAATAAACTACTAAATGTTTTTGTAAAAATTGGTGATGTTTCAAAAGAAAATTATCAAAAATTATATCAAGATGATGAATTTGAAAATACTATTGATGAAGCAGAAACGTTATTATATACAGATACTGATAACTTTTTAGATGGTATCAGATATACTATTGCCGCTGCCTTATCAATATATATGTATGAAAAATATAAAAAAGATCCAAGCTATCTAAAAACAATAAAAGAATTTGAAGCTCACATTAATGATGGCGACTTTTATAAATCATTAAGTATTATTGGTATTACTGGTATCGATAATGAAAGTTTAATTAAAGTAAACAAAGCACTAAATTTATTTGAACTAGAATTAAATGATTATTTAAATCAAGACTTAGTAAAAATATATGATATAAACTTACAAAAAATTATAAAAAGAAATTAGCCCTATTTAATTTCTTTTTTTCTTGATATAATAACTATTAAGATAGAAGAAGTGTTGTAGTAATGAAAAAGGTAGTTTTATTTATATGTATAGGATTAATTAGTATAGGTATATTTTTATACTTTTTAGTATTTAATGATAACATTACCTTAAATCTTATTGGTAAAGATAATATTAATTTAGAAGTTAATACTGAATATAATGATGAAGGAATTATTTTAAAAAATAATAACAAACCTATTGAATCTAAATATTATAAAATAACTAAAAATAGTAATTTAAATACTTCTACTTTAGGAACTTTTACTATTAATTATCAAGTAACATATAAAAATAAAAATTATAACTTAACTAGACATATAAATATTGTTGATACTACTGCACCTATCATTGAAATAAGTAGTGAAAATGTTCAAAAAGATTACTGTACTAAAAAAATAATTGATAAATTTACTTACACTGCTACTGATAATTATGATGGTGATATTACTGATAAAGTTGAAACTATTGAAAATGATAATAAACTAGTTTTAAAAGTAAAAGACACTAGTAACAATGAAAGCTCTAAAGAAGTTAATATTACTTTTAAAGAAAAACCTAAAAATAAATTTACTTTAAATGGTAACTCTAAAGTATATGTATTACTTAATGGTACATATAATGAACAAGGAGCTTCATATACTGATGGATGTGGTAACAAAATAAATACGGAAATAAAAACCGAAGGTAGTGTTAACCCAAATGAAATTGGAACATATAAAATAACATATAGAGTTGATAACGAAACTTTAACAAGAACTATTATTGTTCATGAGAATAGTGAAATAATTAATACTAATAATAAAGTAATTTATTTAACTTTTGATGATGGACCAGGATATTATACTAATAAAGTATTAAATACCTTAGATAAATATAATGTTAAAGCCACATTCTTTGTAACTAGCCAGTTTCCTTCATACTTACATTTAATTAAAGAAGAATATGATAAAGGTCATACAGTTGCAGTTCACACTTATACTCATAAGTATGATATTTATACTAACATAGATACTTTTCTTAATGACTTTAATAAAATGAATGAAATAATCAAAGAATATACTGGTTCCTATACTAATTTATTTAGATTTCCTGGTGGTTCATCAAATACAGTTAGTAAATCTTATAATAAAGGAATTATGACTAAACTAGCAAAAAAAATGCAAGAAGACGGCTATATATACTTTGATTGGAATGTTTCATCAGGTGATGCATCTGGTGCAGGATCAACTAAAATATATAATAATGTAGTAAATGGAATAAAATCATGTAACAAATGTGTAGTCTTAATGCATGATATTAAAAGTACTACCGCTAATGCCTTAGATGACATTTTAAATACTCTAACAAGCACTGGTTATACATTTAGCACTTTAAATGAAAATAGTCCAACTGCTCATCATGGCATAAATAATTAATAAAAAATTCTAGTCTTCAATCTTAACTAGAATTTTATTTTGTTTTAGTTTTACTAATTTAATAATACTTATTATAAATAAAGCATCTGCTAAAAACATTGGTATATGACTAGGTATTAAATATCTATCAATTAAGGCATTAAATGCTATATAAGATATTATACATCCAAATGCCATACCATATAATAGAGTTACCATTTCTAAATTATTACGAATATCATCATATTTACTATCTTTCCTATTTTTTAAAATAACAATAATTGTTAAAACTAAAGAAATAGTAAATAAAATTGGAACTAACATTTGATTAACTCTGTATATGCTTCTAAGTATTACTGCATATCCAAATGATAAATGATCTAATATATTTGTATGCTGTGCAGTTTCTAAATCTTCCACCGCATATTCATAACCAGGAGCTACATCCATCACATTAGTTCGATCATTATAATAGAAATAATTTACAACAAATGCTTCATTTTCAAACGCCCATTTACCTGGAATCCAAATAGTATTATACATACCCTCATAATAACTATTAACAATAATTAAAGGATGCCTAACAAATATTCTAAAATATAAAGGCAATTGTTCTAATACAGAATAATTATTTTTAGTAAATAGAACATACTGAATTTTATCATTTTTCTCATCCTCATAAACTGTAAAATCTTTATAAATAGACTTTTTATTTAAAACATTCAATATTTCTTCTTTATCTTTTTCATTATGTATAGTAATTATATCTTTTAATTTTTTACCATTAGTAATAACTTGCACAGTTTTTTTAAATTCACCATTATTGTATATTAAATTACTAGAATTAGCCACATCCTTAAGCTTTGATAACCCATTAATTAATGCCTTATGCGAAGTATATCTTTCTGCATTTTCCGATACTTTACCTACTCCTTTATTATTCATATAACTATTCCACACTTTTACACTTCCAACTAGCATACTAGCACATAATAAACACGTAAAAACTTTAAACAAAATATTTTTTATATCAAAATGTCTAAAAAATGATAAGAATAACCCTATAGCAAAATCAATTGCCATCATTCCTAAAAATGATTGTTTAGTATGATATAAAAAAGTTATTATTGCACTCATACCAATTGCATATATAAAAGATTTTTTTATCTTTTCTCTTACATCTAATCTTATAAAATTATATAACAAATAAACAAAAATTATATTTAAAGTCATAACGATAAATTCAGTAAGTATCAAATGATAATATACAAATACATATGGATTTATAATAATAAATGCTATAACAAAAAAGATATAAATATATTTAGTTAATCTATTTTGAAATAAATTAGTTTTTTTACCTATTTTATAAATAAATATAATTAAATACATATAAAAAATATAAGTTAATACTAATAAAAAATATTTATTTTGAAATCCAAATGGTTCAAATAATCGAAGAAGAAACGGAAAAGATATTCCTCTAACTGAAAGCCACACATCTTTAATTGCACTAGTTCCTATAACTAAACTCATTCCTAAATACACACTAGAATCCCAGCACATTAATAAATTATGACTAAAAAAATAAATAGTATGTATTAGCCATAAAAAAAAGATAATTATTTTATTTTTATTCTTTAATATTTTATTTTTCATATACTACCTCTTAAATAATGATAACTAATTATTAATTTAAATGCAAATATATGTGCTATAATTATATAAATATTTTCTTATTTTTGAAGCAAATTATAATAAGAATAAATGGGAGGTATTTATGGATAAATTTGAACTTGTTAGTAAGTATAAACCATCAGGTGATCAACCTGAAGCAATAAAAAAATTAGTTGATGGCATTAACAATGGAGATAAATCCCAAGTTTTAATGGGAGCTACTGGTACTGGTAAAACTTTTATGATTGCCAATGTTATAAAGGAAGTGGGTATTCCTACCCTAGTTCTTGCTCATAATAAAACACTTGCTGGTCAACTTTATAGTGAGTTTAAAGAGTTGTTTCCAAATAATCATGTTGAATACTTTGTATCATATTACGATTATTATCAACCAGAAGCATATGTTCCATCAACTGATACATATATTGAGAAAGATTCTTCAATAAATGATGAAATAGATGAATTAAGACATGGAGCAACTAGTTCTTTAATAAATTATAAAGATGTTATTGTAGTTGCATCAGTATCTTGTATTTATGGTATTGGTGAACCAGAAGAATATAAAAATAATATGCTTATTTTAAAAGTTGGTGACATTATTAAAAGAGAACAAATTATTGATAGATTAGTTTCTATGACTTATGAAAGAAATCAGTTAGATTTTCATAGAGGCACCTTTAGAGTAAATGGTGATATTATTGATATAGTCCCTGCAAATGAAAGAAAAAATGGTATTCGTATTGAATTATTTGGTAATGAAATTGATAGAATTAGTGAGTTTGATATCTTAACCGGATCAATAATTCAAAATATTAAAAATATTACTATTTCTCCAGCATCTCACTTTGTTACGGGTGATGAAAAACTTACCGAAGCTATTAAAAGAATTGAAAAAGAAAAAGATGAAAGAATTAAGTATTTTGATGAAAAAGGAAAGTTAATCGAAAAACAAAGAATAAAAGAAAGATGCGAATATGATATTGAAATGCTAAAAGAAACTGGATTTTGTCACGGTATAGAAAACTATTCAAGACATTTAGCACTTAGAGAAGAAGGTGAAACACCAAGTACTCTTATCGATTTCTTTCCAAAAGATTTTTTACTTGTTGTTGATGAATCACACGTAACTCTACCACAAGTTAGAGCTATGTATAATGGTGATAGAATGCGTAAGCAAACACTAGTAGATTATGGTTTTAGACTTCCTAGTGCCTTAGATAATAGACCATTAAAATTTGACGAATTTAATGATAAACTAAATCAAACTATTTATATTTCAGCAACTCCTGGTGATTATGAATTATCTTTAACTAGTGGTAAAGTTGTTGAATCTATAATAAGACCAACTGGACTACTAGACCCTACAATTGAAGTTAAACCAACTGAAGGACAAATTGATGATTTAATTGGAGAAATTAATAATCGAATTCAAAAAAATGAAAGAGTCTTAATTACCACTTTAACTATTAGAATGGCTGAAGAACTCACTAATTATTTAAAAAGTTTAAATATGAAAGTTGCTTATTTGCATAATGAAGTTAAAACATTTGAAAGACTACGTATCATCAGAGATTTAAGACTAGGTAAATATGATGTTATAGTAGGTATTAACCTTTTAAGAGAAGGTTTAGATATTCCAGAAGTCTCATTAATCGCAATTATGGATGCAGATAAACAAGGATTCTTACGTAGTGAACGAAGCTTAATTCAAACAATAGGTAGAGCTGCACGTAATCAAAATGGCCATGTTATTATGTACGCTGACAATATAAGCGAAGCTATGGATAAAGCCATTAAAGAAACTGAAAGAAGACGTTCTATTCAAATGAAATTTAATGAAGAACATGGTATTATTCCTAAAACAGTCATCAAAGAAATTAGAGATTTAATTAGCAATGAAGTTAAAGATGAACCTAAAGAAAAAATGTCTAAAAAAGAAAAACACGATGCTATATTAAATATTGAAAGTGAAATGCGCAAAGCTGCTAAAGAATTAGACTTTGAAAGAGCAATGCAATTAAGAGACATCTTATTTGAAATGAAAGCAAATGGATAAAGAACCCAAAGAGGTTCTTTTAAATTAAGTATATAAAAAGAAAAAATATTGCCATTCATACTTTTGTTTGATACAATTTATTTAGGAAATATTTAGTGGCTGGGTGTCTACCTCCTTTCGATAATTCTTAATCCTAATTTACTATATAATCGAAAAGGAAGCTGATACTATGAACAAAAGAATTTATATTATAAAACTATTTCGTTACATAGTAGAGATAATAATTACATTAACTATTTTAGTTATTGTAATTAAAATAGACATCTAGTCCTTATAACATTTGTTATAGGGACTAGATGTCTTCCCATTATATAGGTAGACATTCAGCACAGCAAAGCTAAATGTTTCCTTTTTTTATTTTACGCAAATTATCATTTGCATAGTCATTATATCAAAAGAATGTTAAGTAATCAATAGTGTAACTTTCGATTATTTTAAAGAAATGACTTACCTGAGTTGTAAAAGTAAATTCCACCCTAGAATTACTAAAAGTAGAATTTATATCTAAAATAATTATAGGCAAAATTAACCATAGTAATTAAGGCTAAATATATTAAAAACCAAATATTAAATTAATTATATCTTTAAAGCTAAAAATATATAAAAAAGAATCATATGTACAAATCAAGATTCTTTTAAATAATTTAAATATTCTTCTAATGTTAAATCATTTTTATCAATATACTCTGCACAAATACCTACATATCTTATATGCCATGGTTCATAGTTATATCCAGTTATATCTTCTTTACCCATAGGATATCTAATTATAAAACCAAATTTATAAGCGTTTTCTTTTAAGAAATCTTTAAAATTATCTGGTAAATTATGTTCAATTACAAATTTATCATTTTGCTTTAAACAAATATCTAAAGCAAGACCTGTATGATGTTCCGAATAGCCTGGAATAGCCACATATTTTTTAGCATGCTCTAAACCTTTTTGATTTATACAATTATCAAATACTTTTTGTTGATGCTCAACTGAACGATAACCACTTTCAATTTCAATATCATATCCATTAATTAAAGCAAAATCTTTAAATCTTAAAAATGCTTTAAAAGTTTCTTCCTCTGCAAACCTATTTTGAGCATATCTTGAATTAACATCAATTATATTAAATTCCAAATTATCTGGACACTTATGCCAAGGATTTACTAATACTAAATACTTACTAATCTCTTCTACTTCCATAAATCATTATTAATCTAAATACCTCTAAAGCACTAGATATTACACCTGCAACATAAGTTAAAGCTGCTGATTTTAACATTACCTTTACCCCATCAGTATCTTTTTTTAAAACTCCACATTTTTTCATTTCTCCTAAAGCTCTTCTTGATGCATCAATTTCCACAGGTAAAGTAATAAGTTGAAATATTAAGCCAATCCCAACAAATAAAATACCTGCTAATATTAAATCTACAAATTCTAAAATTGCTCCAACAAAAATTAAAACATATGCTACTTTATTTGCAAAACTAACTACAGGAAAAATACTGCTTCTTATTCGTAAAAAGAAATATCCTTCTTTATCTTGAATAGCATGGCCACACTCATGTGCTGCAATTGCAATAGAAGATACAGTTTTTTTATTATATACATCAGTAGATAATCTAACAATCTTTCTTGTAGGATCATAATGATCAGTCATTTTTCCTTTAGTCTCTACAATGTATAAATCATCAAGTCCATTATTTTTCAAAATCTTTTTAGCCACATCATAACCAGTTAAATCACACTTACATTTAACTTTTAAATATGTATTATAAGTTGATGTTACATAAGCTTGAGCTATTATTGGTATCAAAAACATTAAAATATAAATTAAATCCATAAATTAGACCTCTTTATATACAGTACCCTCTCTTGTATCTACTAATACTATTCCTTTAAGAAGTAAATCATTACGAATTGAATCCGCAAGTTCATAATCCTTTTTCTCTTTAGCTTTATTTCTTGCATCAATTAATTTCATAATAAGATCATGATCTTCTCTTAGCTTTTTCTCTTCCAAAAGATTTAAACTTAAAACCTTATCAAAATTTCTAATTAAATCAAGCTTAGTATGACCATTAACCATTTCATCCTTAATCAAATCATAAAGAAGGGTAATAGCATTAGCTGTATTCAAATCATTACTTAAATAGTCTATAAACTTATTATTATACTCAGCAAAAGCACCTTCGTCTAAATCACCTTCATCAGTAATTAGTTCAACTTTATTCTTAAGTTTATTATAAGCATTTAAAGAGCTATCCAAAGCATCATAAGTAAAAGTTAATTGCTTACGATAATGACTATTTAAACACATATATCTAAAAGCCAAAGGATTATATCCTTTTTCTTGTAATAAAGATACTGATAGAATTGCTCCGTTACTTTTACTCATTTTACCAGACTCATCCATTAAGTGTTCATTATGAAACCAATAATTACACCATTTATGTCCTAAGAATGCTTCACTTTGTGCTATTTCATTAGTATGATGAGGGAAAATATTATCTACCCCACCTCCATGAATATCTAAATATTCACCAATATTTTTAATTGAAATACCAGAACATTCAATATGCCAACCAGGATAACCAGTTCCAAAAGGAGAATCCCACTTTAATTCTTGTGAGTCAAATTTACTTTTAGTAAACCATAAAGCAAAATCTGCTTGATTTTTTTTACTTTCATCAAATTCTACCCCTTGTCTTACTCCAACTACCATTTCATCTTCTTTATGATTAGTAAGTTGATAATAGTCTGCTAACTTAGATGTATCAAAATAAACATTTCCTCCAGATTTATAAGCAAAACCTTTTTCTAATAAATCATTAATCATTTCAATATAAAACTCAATATTATCCGTTGCTGGTGATATAACATCAGGTCTTCTACAATTTAAAGCATCAAAATCTTTAAAAAACGCATCAGTATAAAATTTAGCAATATCTAAAACTGATTTATGTTCCCTTTTAGCACTAGCTACCATTTTATCATCACCAGAATCTGAATCACTTGATAAATGACCTACATCAGTAATATTCATAACTCTTTTAACATCATATCCTAAATATCTTAATGTTTTATCTAAAACATCATGACCAATATAATTACGCATATTACCTATATGTGCATAATGATACACAGTAGGTCCACAAGTATAAAAACTAACCTTATCTGGATAATGAGGCACAAACTCCTCAACTTTTCTTGTTAATGTATTATAAAACTTCATAACTTCCTCCACTTCATATCTAAAATCTTCTAACAATTCTGTTATCTTGACACCGAACTAAATCTTTTAATATTTTAAATATCTCATTATCACTCAATTTACCTTTTAATTCATCATTTAAATTTGTACTTTCTTTTATAATATCTTCCTTAGACTTTACCATCTAACCACCTATTAACATTTTATCATTTTTAGGCAGTAAATAAAAGAGAATTGTTAAATCCAATACTGTTTTCATCTTTATTATTAAGAATAAATATTATCGAATTATTTAAATATAATTTTTCATTACTATTACTAGTTATATATCCATTATTTATCATTGTATTTATCATATTATAAACTACTCTATTAGATTCATCATAATTATTAAATACAATAAAAGAATAAGGATGCTCTTCTAATAAATTATACAAATAATTATTAGCAAAAAGTTTATTTACACTAAATTCATCATTATATTCCCTACAATCAATTAATGTTAAATTAATCTTTAATTTACTAGCAATATATTCAATTATTTTAATTTTAACTTTCGTATCCATACCATTTAATACCATATATTTATTTAGCTTTGTATCCTTAATAATATTAATTATACTTTTAATAGTTTGTTCATTATACTTTTCTTTTAAATCTCTATAAATGTTTAAAAGTTTAGTCTTATCAACATTGACCATATTGATTCTAGTACTTATTGATTCATAAATATCTTCTTTTGTTAGTACTTTATCCTTATTATCTAGAATTTTTTTAGCACAAACCGTATCTAATAATTCAATAGACTTATCTGGATTATATAAATGAGGTAAATACTTATTAGTTAAATCTATTAAATAATTTAAAACCTTTTTATCAATTTTAATATGATAATAATCTTCATAACTTTTCTTTAACTTATTCATTATATATTGCATATCTTTAGTATTAGGTTCATTAATAATTACTGGTGTAAATCTTCTAGTTAAAGCAGGATCTTTTTTAATATATTCATTATATTCCTCAGTTGTAGTTGCCCCAATAACCTTAATTTCTCCTCTTGCTAAATAAGGTTTTAAAATATTTGCCGCATCAATTGACCCATCAGAAGCACCAGTTTTAACAATTGTATGTATCTCATCAATAAAAAGAATAATATTCTTACATTTTTTTACTTCACTAATTAAATTATTTACTCTTGATTCAAACTCTCCACGATACTTAGTTCCCGCAATTAAAGTAGAAGTATTAATTAAAATTATTTCATAGTTTTTTAACATTTCTGGTACTTTCCCACTTTTAATACGTTTAGCAAGTTCTTCAACTACAGCTGTTTTACCTACCCCTGCATGACCAATTAAAATTGGATTATTCTTATTTTTCCGAAGTAAAATCTGCATAATTTCATTTATTTCTTTTTCTCTTAAATAAACATTATCACTAGCTCTATCATTTAAACTAACTCCAAGTTCATATATCAAACTAGGCTTATTAATTTCTTTAGTTAAAGCATCAATATCTACTCCCATATTATCAACTATTCTAAGAGCAATCCCATCTTGTTCACTTAATAAAGCAGAAAGTAAATAAAACTCATCCATATCTTTGTGTTCATCATATGCTTTATTATAAGCCTTATCAATAACTAATTTTAATAATGGAGTATATAAAATAACTTCACTTTTTTTAGAAGCCTTACCAATTATCTTTAAAAGTTCACTTTTAAATGAAGAATAAGTTAACTTAAATTTATAACATATATTACTAATATTATTATTTTTTAAAAGTGAAAGAAGTAAATGTTCTGTTCCCACATAAGGGTGATGACAATCAAGCATCTCTTTTTCTGCTACTTTTAAAATATTACACACACTATTATTAAAACATTTATCCATTAAAAAATCCTCCTTTATACTTTATGAATATAATGAGGATTTTATTAAATTTTTATTCACAGATTAGCATCAATTCTAAGTTTATCAGCAAGAGTTGCAATAAATTCTGAATTAGTTGGTTTAGCTCTATCATAATCTACAGAATTTCCAAATAAAGATTCCATAACATCATAGTCTCCTCTATTCCAACTTACTTCTATTGCATGCCTAATTGCTCTTTCAACTCTTGAAGAAGTGGTATCATATTTTTCGGCTATTTCAGGATATAACTCTTTAGTTATAGCGCCTATCATTGATGGATTATTATACATTAAATCAATACTATCTCTAATATATAAATATCCTTTAATATGAGAAGGAATGCCAAGAGAATGTAAAAGTGATGTAATTGCCTGTTTTAAATCTTTATCTCGAACTGATAACTTATTACTCTTTGATTTAGTAATAGATATAATATGGCTTTCTAATGCTTCAATATTATATGGCTTAAGTAAATAATAATTTACCCCTATTTCCATACATTTTGTAATTACATCAACTGAATTCATACTTGTTGTAATAATTGATTTAATATTAATATTACGTTTTTTAAGTTCTTCTAAAACACTTAAACCATCCATTTTAGGAATAATTAAATCCATAACTATTAAATCAATATCATCTTTTGCTGCTTCAATTTTATTTAAAGCATCTTCTCCATCAAATGCTTCTCCTACAACCTCTATTGCTACGTGACTACTAAAATACTCCTTTACTTCATTAACAATACTTCTATTGTCATCTACCATAAAAATGCGTATTTTATTATTCATATATTATCCTTTCTTATCTACCACGCATATTTATTATAATATTATTTACGACAAATAGAAAGAAAATCTTTTGTAAAGTTATGTCAAAGAGTGTAAATGTTTGTCGAATTTTGTATTTTACATGTACTAATTGACATTTTTATAAGTAATTAACAAATATTCTTCAGCTATTTTACTAAAATTTATCTTTTCAATACAAATAATTCAATTGAAAAAAAATCTATGTGTTAGAATTTAAATTGAAAGAGCGGAAAAACCAAACCACTAGTGGTCAGTTTCCATCCTTTCGGATTTTATAGGCATATTAAAGGGCTGTGTCGATTTTTATTATCTAAACAATATATTATTATAAATAATAAGGCTAATATTACCGCTTTATCAAAAGTACTCTGCTTCATACAAACCACCATTTTAAACCTTTCATACTTTTAATTAAATTAATTTTTGAAAGGATGGAAACCGGCACACGTATTTATCCGCTCTAGTCCACATTATATTATAAAATTATATTTAAAGATATCATTTTTAAAAAGCAATCCCTTTATTTATCAAGGATTGCTTGCAAATTTATATTATCTAAAATTATTCAAATTATGAATTTAAATTTTCTAACTTTGAGGCTATATCCTTCTTATCTAAAGGAAGCGATATAATATTGCTAAAACCTAAATCTAAAAAGTCTTTTTTAGCCTTTATTTCTTTATTTTTAGTAACAACTATAACTTTTCCTTTAAATCCTTCCACATCATTTACTTTTTTAAGAAAACTTCTAGCATCAATTTTATCCATAAACTCATCAATAAATATTACATCATAATTTATATTATTACGTATATTATCAAGTGCATCTTTACATACATCAAATTCTATAGTTCTATAATTCATTTTCTTACTAACACTTTTTAAAACTTTAGTAGTATCTTTATTAGAACTAATAATTGCACATGTTTTTTGACTTTTTATTGATTCTGAATATTTTTCAATTTCTTTTTCTTCTTTACTTTGAATAGACTCTGCAATTTTCTGATCTAAACTAATATTAATAGTAGTACCTCCATATTTATTGTTATCTATTGTAAAAGTACCACCAATAACAGTTATCATTTTTCTAACTATTTTTAAATTTAAAATTTTATTTTCAAGTGATTCAATTTCTTCTTTAGACAAATCTTCTATATTACTCATTATTTCATTCTGTTTATAAATATCTATTCCTTTACCAGAATCTTCAATAGACATAATTAGTCTACATATATCATTTTTAATGATAGAGTTTACTCTAAGTTCAATAAATCCCTCATCAGTATATTTAACTGAATTATCTAAAACACTTAGTAATATCTGTTTTATTTTAATTGAATCACCATATAATTCTCTTGGTAAATCATCAGTTATACTTAATCTAAAATCAATATTATCTTTCACTTTAGGTTTAATATTTGCATAAATACTATTTAAAAGTAAATCAATATTATATTTATTATTAGTAAGACCTAAATATTTATTATCATCATTAGATATACCTAACGCACTATTTAGCATATTACGAGCACCAGTTATAACATTCTTTAAATTTTCCATTTCAGATGATATTCCTTCATTAGGATTTAAAGCTAAAACATTATTATAAACAGCTTCAGCATTATTAAGTCTATTTTGAATATCTTCTGAAATTACATGAACAAAATTATTTTTATCATTAGCCGTTTTCTCAGATAATCTTTGAACTTTAATTAATTCTTCAATTATTTTAACATCTGGATTTTCAATAGTAAAGTACATTAAAATTGTAATAAATGTAAAAATTGCACTAAACATTTGAACTTGAGGAGCAAATGATCTTATCATGATTAAAATAATTATACTTGTTATAAAAGCAAAAATAGGTAATACTTTTTTCTTTTCTAAATACTTTCTACTTTTAATAGCACAATAAATATTTATAATACATGCAGCAAAAATTAGAATTACTAAATAAGTAGTACTAGCCCCATAAGTATATGCTACAACCCCATCACTATAAAAATATAATGGAAGAAAACATACCAACAAAGAATTAATAATTAAAAGACCAATAAATAATGTTTTATGATTTAAAAATATATTTTCACTTTTTTCTTTTTTAGTAACTAAAACAATATATAAAGTAAATATTGTTATCCAAAAAAGAATTGCAACTAATAAGCCTCTACCAACAAGTCTTGCATATGCTGAACTTCCAACTTTATCAAATTTTGCACTAAGAACGCAAAGAAACTCAAAGAATATTAATATTGCATCACTTATTAAAAGATAGGAATAGACTTTAGTTTCTTGATTAGTAATTCTTTTTCGAAAAAAGAAAAAACAAGATACTAAAATTAAATAAATAGCACTAGCTAATAGCATGGCAGCATTAAAACTCATAATATCACCCCTATTATCAATAGTATTATAACAAAAAAACGTGTAGATATCTACACATTTTATATTTTTAGTTGCTTTTGAGGAATTATCTGTCTTGACCTAGCCATTTCATTATATACATTTGATAATTCTCTATAATCAATTTTTCCTCTTGAAGTTTCTGGATAACTATCAACAAAGACATAATCGACTGGAATTGAATAATAGGTAACATTATCTTCACACATTTTATAAAGCTCTTGTTTTAATAAATCAATTTTATCAAAATTTTCCCTATCTATTTCTAAAAATGCAACTGGTAGTTCACCTTGTTCATGGTCTAAATCTTTTGCTGCAACTACAACTGCTCTTTTCACAAGTGGATGCTTTATTAATGTTTCTTCTGCTTCAAAAGGATTTGACTTTAAGCCACAATACTGGATTATCATTCTCCTAAATCTACCAGCAATAAAAACGCGACCATCTTTGTCAATTTTACCAATATCCCCAGTATGAAGCCATACACTTCCATCTGAATGAAGTTTTAAAGCTTTTCTAGTTTCATCTGGCATGTTTAAATATTCAAGCATATTATTTTCACTTAATACAGCAATTTCTCCAACTTCCCCATACATTTTTTCATCATCAGGATCGTTAAAATCAAATACAGAAATATTATTTTTAGCTAAAGGTACTCCAACTGATTGAAGTTCATTAGTTTCATTACTAACACAAAAACAAACACCAGAACATGATTCCGTTAAACCATATCCCTTAGCAATTCTATCTTTACAACCATTTTTTATTAATAACTCATTAATTTTTTCTTCTGTTTTAAGCGCTAAAGTATCTCCACCTACTATTGGATGATGCAAAAAAGATAAATCAGTATTTTGAATAATTGGATCATTTATTAAATTTTCTACATGAGCAGGAGTAAATGCTACTCTATTTGGTTTAAACTCTAATATTTGCTCAGCAGTTTTACTTGGATCATAAGATGGTATTAAACGTATTTTCATACCAGCACATAAATGTACATGAATACCATTTCCAAGACCATATGAAGCAAAAGGTGGCATAAAATTAAGTACGCTTTCTTTAGCTTGCATATCAAGAGGTGAATTTAAAACTTGAAACGCCAAAGAGTTAATATTATCATGACTAAGTAACGCACCCTTTGGAATACCAGTAGTTCCACCAGTATGTAATATTGCAAAAGGCATATCTTTTTCATATGGAACAACCTCACTATTATAATTTTTACCATTATCAATAAAAGTACTCCAAGATATAACTTCATCATTAAAAATCATACCCTTTTCTGTTTCATTTGGAATAGGTAAAGATTCCATAGGTGAAACAGTAATAACTTTAGTATAATTACATCTATTTAAATTCATTATTGCGCTTTTACTCATAATATCAACTGTAAAAAACAATTTAGAATCACTATTATTACAATACTTAGCAAGTAACTCTGCGTTAGTTAAAGGATCAATTAAATCAATTTTAGCCCCAATCTTAGCAGCAGCATATATTATATATATTGCTTCAGGAAAATTAGGTATACAAGATGTAATCGTATCTCCTTTTCCAATCCCCATAGCAATCAAACTATTTGCTGCTTCATCAATTCTTTCAAATAATTCTTTATAAGTTATGCTAACAAACTCATAATCTAATGCAATCTCATCTAATCTATCTTTATTATATTCTTTTAAAAGTTCATAAGTATTACATTTTGGAATATCACCTAAAATAGTCTTATCTTGATAATTTTTTAACCAAGGTTTATCGATACTAGCGTATCCTAACATTGCTCCTTGCATTTCACCATTTGCTATCTTTCTTAAATATATATCTCTTAATTTTTGCTCTTGCTTACTCCAAGATGCAATATATTTTTTTAATTTTATTAAATCTTCTTTATTCATAAAACTCCCTTACTTTCTATAGGTTAATCGTACCATAAAGAAAAATATTCTTCAAGAAATGTAAGTAAAATTATTGAACTTTTTGCACTAGTATAAATATTTAATAACAATTAATTTATATAGAATAGAATATATATCATAACTATTTTTAAGTATTATAGATAACTTTAAACTTTATAAACGTTTTCATTACTATCATTTTAAATTTATAATACAAATTATAATTTAATTATGCGACTATTTATTGACAATAAAAGTCATTTTGATATAATTACATTAATTAGTGATGAAGGAATTTACGACTCTGGAGCTAAATCGTATCTCGCGTTAAGAGGATAAAGTGTATGACAAGTTCATAAACTAAGGTGGTACCACTGAGTTAATCAGTCCTTAGATTTATGAACTTTTTTAAATAAGAATTTACAAAATATTAAAATTTAAGGGGATGAGATAATGAATAATGAAATTGTTATATTTGATAGTCAAACAGTAAAACTAGAAGTCAATATGAAAGATGAAACTGTATGGCTAAATTCCAATCAAATGGCTGAATTATTTGGTAGAGATGTTAAAACAATTAGAAAGCATATTAATAATGCATTAAAAGAAGAATTAGAGAAAGATAAGGTTGTTGCAAATTTTGCAACAACCACTAAACATGGTGCAATAAAAGGGAAAACTCAAACGCATATGGTAGATTATTATAATCTAGACATGATAATTAGTGTTGGATATCGAGTAAAATCTAAAAATGGTGTTATTTTTCGTAAATGGGCTAATAAAGTGTTAAAGGATTATTTAATTAAAGGTTATGCTTTTAATGAAAAAAGACTTGAATCTCTAGAAAAA
The DNA here is from genome assembly GCA_905236935.1 of uncultured Bacilli bacterium. Next base: position 995 of record CAJOQL010000100.1, on the reverse strand, counting down.
ACCGTCAAATTATTAGACATTGCTAATCGTGGTTATGAAATAATAGATGGAGATAATGCTAAAGAAATATTAAACATTATTAATTCTTATACTAAAGCACTTGATTTACTTGATGATTATGATCACAAAACACTAAAAAAAGTTGATGGAGATAAAAATAATTTAATTATAAGTTACGATGAATGCTTAAAAATTATTAATAAATTAAAATTCAATAATGAATCAGATCTATTTGCTTTAGAAAGAGATAAGAGTTTTAAATCTATTTTGAATGATATATACCAATCTTTTAATGGAATAGATGTTTATCCTACAATTCAAGAAAAATGTGCTAATGTTTTATATTTAACTGTTAAAAATCATGCCTTTATAGATGGAAATAAAAGAATAGCCGCAACAATATTTATCTATTTTTTACAAAAATACCATATCTTATATATAAATGATAAGCAAGTTATAGATAATAATACATTAGCAGCAATAACACTATTAATAGCACAGTCAAATCCTAAAGAAAAAGATTTAATGATTAATTTAATAATGAATTTTTTAAAATAATATGTTATAAAAAAAGAAAGAAGGAATATATATATGAAAAAAGAAATGACATTTTATGAAGAATTAGTTTGGAGAGGCTTAGTACAAGATATTAGTAGTCCTGACTTAATTAACAAATTAAATGAGGGAGGACTTACTTTTTATATTGGTACTGATCCAACTGCTGATTCAATGCACATTGGACATTATTCATCCTTTTTAATATCTAAAAGGCTTGCTATGCACGGCCATCATCCTCTTTTATTAGTTGGCGGAGCAACCGGATTAATTGGTGATCCAAAACCTGATGCAGAAAGACCAATGATTACTAAAGAAGAAGTTGAAAGAAACTTTCAAGGTTTAAAAAAACAAGCCGAAACAATATTTGGTTTTGAAGTTGTTAATAACTGGGATTGGACAAAAGATATTAATGTAATTGATTTTTTAAGAGATTACGG
>CAJOQL010000099.1 GCA_905236935.1 uncultured Bacilli bacterium | reverse complement strand
TTTATAAAATAGATTATCATTTTTTAAAATCTTATTTGGTATTAACTTAATTATTTCTTTCTTTTCTTCATTATTTTGAATATAAGTCACTTCAATATACCATTTATCAATATGTTTTCTTGCTTCTTCTGGGAAACAATCATCATAACCACTGTTCTCATACGCTATGCCAGATAATTTAGTTCCTCCTAACATTCTTTTCCCATTATACATAAGTGATAAATAAATAATATCCGATTCTTTAATATTAGTATTTTTAATACTTATCTTTCCAAAAGCATTTATGTTTTTAATATTTGATAAAATTAATAAATCATCATGATATTCAAAGTTCTCACTTTCACCAGTTAAAATATATCCGTTTACCTTGTTATAATTATTAATAAAAAATATGCTTAATATTGATAAGAGCACTATTAAAAATATAACTATACCCAAAATAATTAGCTTAAACCTATTTTTTTTCTTCTGATATTTCAAATAATCAACTACACCATTATCATTACTGTCACCTTCTCCATTTAATAATTCATTAACTTTTATGCCTAATTGTTCACATAGTGGTTTAAATAAAGATACATCTGGCATATTTCTACCATTTTCCCAATTACTAACAGTTTTATATGATACGCCTAAACTATCAGCAAGGTTTTGTTGAGTAATGTTTTTTTCTTTTCTACAGATAGCAATAAATTTTCCTATCTTAACCTGATCCATAAATATTCCTCTTTTCTTTCACTTAAATCTTACAGTATTTAAACAAATATGTATAGGAAACGAAACAAGAGTTAATATTTTTTAGAATAATAATCCAAAACTGTCAGAAGAGAGCAACTATTTTTTAATCCCTTTAAATACAACAATTTACCACACAAATATTCCAATATCTATCATTTTAGGTAAACTTTAGGTAAGTTTTTTATTACCTAATTCTTACCTAAAATTTTATTAAAAAGTTGTAAATTCTTATGCAAAATACCTATTTTCCTACAAAAAAACGAGAGTCAATTATTCATGACTCTCTTTCAGGGGGTTTTCGTTCTTTTCATATTTAATTTTAGCATATAGATTTATTATTTTGAATTGTAACTTCGCTTATTATTTAAGTAATATAATTTAGGTTTATTTTTTATGAAATAGACCATAATAATATTGGTGATTAAAGATGGAAACGGAATATGAAATTTTAGATTATATCTATAAAAATGCTACTATGGGTTATGAAAGCACGATGACTTTATTAAAAACTTTAGAAGATAAAGAAAATAAGATTAAAGATGTAGTGCAAGATATAATAAGTAGTTATAAAGATTTTATAAAGCAAAGTGAACTTCTTTTATGTAAAATTAATGCTGATGGTAAAAAGTATAATATTATGGCAACTATGAGTGCTGATATGAATATTAAAAGAAAAATGAATAAGGATAATTCTGATTCAGCAGTTGCTCAAATGTTAATTAAAGGACTTACTATGGGGCAAAATAATATGGCTAAAGCCTTTGATAGTATTAATACTAAAGATGTTGATAAAAAAGTTTTAAATCTTTTAGATGATATGAAGGAATTTCAAATTAACGCTATTAAAAAATTAGAAAAATATGTTTAATTTACACTAAAATCTATTTAAACTAGACACTTAAATAGATTTTTATTTTTAAATTTTATAAAATAATAGTGGTGAAATATATGAAAGTATTAATTGGAGTAAGTAAAAAGCATGTACATTTAACAGAGGAGGTATGTACTAAATTATTTGGTAGTAGTGAATTACCAGTTAGGAATTATTTGAATCAACCAGATCAATTTGCAAGTACTTTAACAGTAGATTTAGAGTGGAATGGAAATATTATTCCCCATGTTCGAGTAGTTGGACCATTAAGAAAATATAATCAAGTTGAAATATCTAATGATGAGTGTGAAATTTTAAAAGTAAATCCGCCAGCACGACAAAGTGGTGATTTAGATGATAGTTTACCAATTAATTTAATTGGACCAAATGGAAAAGTAGAATTATCTAAGGGATTAATAAAAGCTGAAAGACATATTCATATTAAACCGGAAACACTATTAAAAGAAAACCTTAAAGATAAAGAGAAAGTTGCAGTATTTAAGAGTGGCAGATATATTTTTGATGCAACTATTAAATTATCAGATCCTGGTTATGATGAAATGCATATTGACACAGTGGAAGAAAAAGAGTACGATTTACACCAAGGAAATGAAGTTGAATTTGTTAAATATTATAAATAACTTCTAATTTTGGTGGTATAAATGAAATGGAAAATCGGCAATATTGAAATTAAAAATCAAGTAGTTTTAGCTCCAATGGCAGGAATAAGTAATACATCTTATCGTCAAATTATAAAAGAAATGGGTGCTGGATTAATTTATGCTGAAATGGTAAGTGATAAAGCGATAGCTTTTGGTAATAATAAAACTTATGATTTACTTAAAATGGATGATAAAGAGCGACCTATTGCACAGCAAATCTTTGGCAGTGATTTAAATTCTTTTGTTCAAGCTGCTAAATTAATTGAACAAACAATGCATCCAGATATTATTGATATTAATATGGGATGTCCAGTCCCTAAAGTTGCAATTAAAAGTCAAGCAGGTAGTGCTTTATTAAAAAATCCCGAAAAAGTTGGTGAAATAGTTGAGGCGGTGGTTCAAGCAGTATCTGTACCAGTTACAGTAAAAATTCGTAGTGGTTGGGATGAAGCAAGTATTAATGCTGTCCAGATTGCAAAAATAGTAGAAAAAGCTGGTGCTAGTGCAATAACGGTGCATGCTAGAACTAGAAGTCAAGGTTATAGTGGTCATGCTGATTGGAGTATAATTAAAAAAGTTAAAGAATCAGTTAATATTCCAGTAATCGGTAATGGTGATGTTATATCATGTTTTGAAGCAAAAAGAATGCTTGATGAAACTCATTGTGATGCTGTTATGATTGGAAGAGGTGTTTTGGGTAATCCTTGGTTAATAAAAGAGTGTGTTGATTATTTAGAAAAGGGCTCTTTGCCTAAGGAAGTAACACCTAAAGAAAAAATTAATATGTTAAAAAGACATTATGAACTTCTTTTAGCTAATACTAATGAAAAGCAAGCTATTTTGGAAATTAGAACTCATGCTTTGTGGTATATTAAGGGGCTTCCTGGTAATGCTAATATAAAAAATAAAATATGCCAAACTAAAAGTAGTGGGGAATTATTTAAAATTCTAGATGAATATTTAGCTAGTTTTAAATAAAAACTGTGGTTGAAAAATAGAAAATTTTATAATATAATTTAATTAACCTAGGAGAGTGTTTTATGAAAGAAGAAACTAAAAAATCAAGTAGAGCTAAAAGTAAAAGTACTGCTGAAAAAAAGACTACAACTACTAAAAAAGTAGCAAAGAAACCAGTAGCAAAAAAGACTATAAAAAAGAAGGATTTTGAGCAAAATTTGAATGAAACTGTTCTAAGTGTTGATGTGCAAAAAGAAGTAGTTATTAACAATGATAATTTAATAGAGTGTAATAATTGCCATGAAAAATATGAAAAAGGATATACAATATGTCCACATTGTCATAAAAGACAAAAAACAAGTGTAAGTTTAGCATTCTTTATTGTTTTTGCAGTTGTTTTCTTATTTGGTATTATTTCTTTCCATTTTATAGATAAATATTTATTTAATAAAGTAGCTCAAAATGATTATAAAGATAATTGTGTATTAGTTGATTATGAAAATTTAGTTAGACGTCCTAAAGATTATCGTGGAAAAGCTGTTAAAGTTATTGGACATGTAGTTAGTGTTGAAGGTACTGATACTGGTTATGGAAATAAAATGCGTATTACTATTAATGCTAATTTATTTGATGATGGATTGGAGCATTTTGTAACTATAGATTATTCTGATACCTTATATGAACAAGGATTTATAGAAGGCGATTTAATTACAGTATATGGTGATTATACAAGTATTAATGGTAATATTCCAAATATTAATGCTAAGTATATTATTTTTGGAAAATAGTTAAAATTAGGAATGCGTAATACATTCTTTTTTTAATTTTTAAAATTTGTGGTAAAATAACTAATGCAAGAGGGTGCATATTATGGATAAAATTATTGTTAAAGGTGCAAGAGAAAATAACCTTAAAAATATAAATATAGAGCTTCCTAAAAATAAGTTAATAGTAATGACTGGTGTGTCAGGCTCAGGTAAGAGTAGTCTAGCTTTTGATACGATTTATGCAGAAGGAGAAAGAAGATATATAGAGTCTTTAAGTGCTTATGCTAGACAATTTTTAGGTAGTGCGAGTAAACCAGATGTTGATTCAATTGAAGGACTTTCTCCAAGTATTTCAATAGATCAAAAAACTACTAATAATAATCCTCGTTCAACGGTTGGAACAGTTACGGAAATATATGATTATTTACGTTTATTATTTGCTAGGGTAGGTATACCAATTTGTCCTAATCATCATAAACCAATTAAAAGTCAAAGTATTGATGAGATGACTAATAAAGTTTTATCACTTGAACCTGGGACAAAATTAGAAATACTAGCGCCAGTTGTACACGGAGAAAAAGGAACTCATGCAGAGCTTTTTAATGATTTAAGGAAAAAGGGATACTCTAGGGTTAGAGTTAATGGAGAAATGTATGACTTATCAGAGGAGATAAAACTAGAAAAGAATAAAAAAGATAATATTTATGTTGTAGTTGATAGAATAGTAGTTAATATAGAAGAAAAAAGCCGAATTTTTGAATCTATTGAGCAATCTACGCACCTTGCTGATGGAAAGGTATTAATTAATATAATTGGTGGAGAAGAGATTTTAATGAGTGAGCATTATGCTTGCCCAGAATGTAATTTTTCACTTCCAGAATTAGAGCCTAGATTATTTTCATTTAATGCCCCTTATGGAGCTTGTCCAGAATGTAAGGGATTAGGAGTTAAACAAAATTTAAGTTTGGATTTACTTATTCCTGATAAGAATAAAAGTATTTTAGATGGCGCTATTAAGGGTTTTAGTGTTGATGATAGTATGAGTCTTCAACAACTTCAAACTGTTTGTGACTATTATAATATTGATTTATCTAAGAAAGTTAAAGATTTAACTAAAGATGAGTTAGATATTATTTTATATGGTACTAATAAAATGTTAGATTATGAATATATTTCTAAAAATGGAAATAAACGTTATGTTACTGATACTTATGAAGGTATTGTTAATAATTATGAAAGAAGATATATTGAAACTAGTAGTAAATGGGTTAGAGAATGGCTTTCAACTTTTATGGTTGATTCAGAGTGCCCAGCTTGTCATGGTGCTAGACTTTCAAAAGAGGTTTTATCTGTTAAAATTAATAATAAGAATATTTTTGAAGTATGTAATTTATCAATTAGAGATTTATCTTTATTTATGGAAGAATTAAAACTTACTAATGAACAAAAACAAATTAGTGAACTAGTGGTTAATGAAATTAAAAATAGATTATCATTTTTGAATAATGTTGGTCTTGGTTATTTAACTCTTTCTAGAGAGGCTAGTACTTTATCTGGTGGAGAATCACAAAGAATTAGGCTTGCAACTCAAATTGGAAGTAAGTTATCTGGGGTTTTATATGTTTTAGATGAACCATCTATTGGACTACATCAAAAGGATAACGATAGGCTTATTAATTCTTTGAAAGAAATGCGTGATTTAGGTAATACATTAATTGTAGTTGAACATGATGAAGATACAATGCTAGCTGCTGATTATTTAGTTGATATTGGTCCAGGACCTGGAGATGCTGGAGGTAATGTTGTTGCCTTTGGAACTCCAGAAGAGGTTATGAAAAATAAGAATAGTTTAACTGGAAAGTATTTAACTGGTGAATTAAAAATTGATGTACCTAAGAAAAGAAGAAAAGGTAATGGAGATTTTATTGAAATTAAGGGAGCTAAGGAAAATAATTTAAAAAATATAAATGTTAAAATTCCTCTTGGTACGCTTACTTTAGTTACAGGGGTATCAGGATCTGGAAAGAGTACATTAGTTAATGAAATTCTTTTAAAAACTTTAAGAAGTAAAGTTTATGGTACAATGGTTATTCCTGGAAAACATAAAGAAATTAAAGGAATTGATAAAATTGATAAGGTAGTTGATATTTCTCAAGATCCAATTGGTCGTACCCCAAGAAGTAATCCAGCAACATATGTAGGTGTATTTGATGATATTAGAGATTTATTTGCTAATATGAAAGAATCAAAAATGAAAGGCTATGATAAAGGAAGATTTTCTTTTAATGTTAAAGGTGGAAGATGTGAAGCTTGCTGGGGAGATGGTGTAAAAAAGATTGAGATGCACTTTTTACCAGATGTTTATGTTCCTTGTGATGTTTGTCATGGAACAAGATATAATACTGAAACATTAGAAGTAAGATTTAAAGGAAAAAATATTGCTGAGGTTTTAGATATGAGAGTTAGTGAAGCTATCGAATTTTTTGACTCAGTTCCAAAAATTAAAAGTAAATTACAAACAATGATAGATGTTGGTTTATCTTATATTAAATTAGGTCAATCAGCTCCTACTTTGTCTGGTGGAGAAGCTGCTCGTGTTAAACTTGCTAAAGAGCTTCAAAAGAAACCTACGGGAAAGAGTGTATTTATTTTAGATGAACCAACTACTGGATTACATACTGATGATATAAAGAAGTTACTTGCTATTTTACAAAGGATTGTAGATAATGGTGATACAGTTATTGTTATTGAGCATAATCTTGATGTTATTAAGTGTGCAGATTATATTATTGATTTAGGTCCTAATGGTGGAGATGAAGGTGGAAAAGTAATTGCTACTGGTACGCCAGAAGCTGTTGCAAAGGTTAAAGAATCATATACTGGCAATTATTTGAAAAAGAAGCTTAGTTGATTAAATGCTTAATTAATTATATAATGTAATTGGTGAAGGATATGGAATTATATAGTGATAAAAAAGGTATTAAGTATACTGTTATAGAATGGATTTTAACTTTATTAATTAATGCTACGGCGATAGTACTTGCTACTAAAATATTTAAAGGATTTGAAGTTGATTCATTTGTTTATGCGATGATTACTGCTGTTGTAATTTTGATTTTAAATTATTTTTTAAAGCCTATATTAAAATTATTAGCTTTACCGATTACAGTTATATCTATGGGAATTTTATATCCTATTGTAGATACTATAATACTTAAAATTGCTAGTTTAATAATGGGTGATCATTTTATTGCTCAAGGTTTTGTTATTCCATTTTTTGTATCAATATTTATATCAATAGTTACTGTTTTGTTAGATTCAATAATAACTAAAGCAATAGTAGGAGGAGTAAAATGAATCCTATTTTAATAAGTTTTGGAAATTTTGAAATTCGCTGGTATGCAGTATGTATTTTATTAGGCGTTATTGCTGCTATAATGGTTATTAAATCAGAAGCTAAAAAGTTTAATGTAAAGTTAGATTTTATTTTTAATATGTGTTTTTGGGCACTTATTATAGGAATAGTTGGTGCTAGGATATATTATGTTATATTTAATTGGGATTATTATAGTCAAAATTTAACTGAGATAGTTCAAATATGGAAAGGTGGATTAGCAATCCATGGAGGTATTATATGTGGATTTTTAACAATTCTTGCCTATTGTTATAAATATAATGCTAGAACAATAAGATATTTGGATTTTATAGTAGTTGGACTTCCACTTGCTCAAGCAATTGGTAGATGGGGTAATTTTTTTAATAGTGAAGCTCATGGAGCGGCAACAACCTTAGAACATTTGCAAAAACTTCATATACCTAAATTTATAATTGATGGAATGCATATTGAAGGAGTTTATTATACACCTACTTTTCTTTATGAATCTATTGCTTGTTTTACTCTTTTTATAATTTTATTAATTGTAAGAAGTGGTAGATATCGAAAGGTTGGAACACCTACAGCTACATATTTAATTGGATATGGAATTATAAGATATATAATTGAAATATCTAGAACAGATGCTTTAATGTTAGCAGGGTTTAAAGTTGCTCAAATTGTATCAATTTTTATGGTACTTGTTGGTATTGGTATCATTTTTGATAATAGAAAAAAAGGTAAATTTGAAGATTTGTATAATGATAAGAATAATATAGATAAATTACAATTTTAATTTTTGAAAAATGTTAAATGAAGATATACCTCTTGAATTAATTGTTAAAATAACAGGTTTATCGTTAGATGCTATTAATAAACTAAATAAAAAATATAATGATTAATAAAATTAAATGATTTAATTGACTTTTGGAAAATACGTGATAAACTAAAATTGTATTAAATGTTGAGATTAGGACAAGATTATTAAGGAATTTTTGAAGAGAGATTGTGTTTGGTGAGAACAATTAAATGAAGTTAATAATTACTACCTATGAACTGGACTCGAAAGATGTTCCCGGATTTACCGTTAAAAATTTAAGTTAAATAAAGGATGGTACCGTCTAATTGACTCCTAGTATCATTCTTTTTATTTGGAATATCTTAAAAAAGTTAACATTTATAAATAGAAAGAAGGAAATAAAATGATAAATATTAAAGAGGATGAAAAATTAAATAAGTTAAATCATTCATGTGCACATTTAATGGCTCAAGCTGTAAAACACTTATATCCTAGTGCTAAATTTTGGGTTGGGCCAGTTATTGAAGAAGGTTTTTACTATGATATTGATTTAGATGGAGTAACTTTAACTGAAGAAGATTTACCGGCAATTGAAAAAGAGATGAAACATTTAGCAAAAGATGGAAAAAATATTATTCGTCATGAAATTTCTAAACAAGAGGCTTTAGATATTTTTGCAAATGATCCATATAAAGTTGATTTAATAAATAATATGGATGAAGATAATACGGTTATTTCTTGTTATTCTCAAGGGGATTTTACTGATCTTTGTCGTGGACCTCATGTTGAAAATGTAAAATTACTTAAAAATTTCAAATTATTAAAGGTTAGTGGGGCTTATTGGAAAGGTGATGCTAAAAATAAAATGCTTCAAAGAATTTATGGAGTATGTTTTGAAACACCAGAGGCATTGGATGCGCATCTTAAAGAATTAGAGGATGCTAAGGAAAGAGATCATCGTAAAATAGGTAAAGATTTAGAAATATTTATGTCTGATGATTTAATTGGTAGAGGACTTCCAATGTTTTTACCAAATGGCTATATAATTTGGCAAGAGTTAGAAAACTATATTAAGGAAAAAGAAAGACGCCTTGGATATTTACATGTTTTAACACCTTGTGTAGGTAATGTTGAATTATATAAAACATCTGGTCATTGGGATCATTATAAAGAAAATATGTTTCCAGCTATGGAATTAGATGGGGAAGCATTTGTATTAAGACCAATGAATTGTCCACATCATATGATGATATTTAAAAATAAACTTCATTCATATAAAGATTTACCAATTAGAATTGGTGAAATAGCTCATGATTTTAGATATGAGGCTAGTGGTGCAGTAAAGGGTATTGAAAGAGGAAGACATTTTTGTCAAAATGATGCACATCTTTTTGTAACTCCAGAACAAATAAAATCTGAATTTAAATCAGTAGTAGATTTGATTTTTGATGTTTATAAAGATTTTAATATAACTGATTATAGATGTGTGTTATCTTTAAGAGATCCAGAAGATAAGGAAAAATATCATCCAGATGATGAAATGTGGAATAAAGCTGAAAATGAACTTAGAGAGGTTTTAAATGAACTAGGTATAGCTTATACTGAAGAAATAGGAGAAGCAGCTTTTTATGGGCCTAAACTAGATGTAAATGTTAAACCAGCGGTTGGCAATGAATATACATTATCAACTTGTCAATTAGACTTTTGCTTGCCAGCTAAATTTGATTTAAAATATATTGATCAAAATGGTGAAAGAAAAACACCAGTAGTATTACATCGTGCTATTTTAGGATCACTTGATAGATTTATGGCTTATATTTTAGAAGAAACAAAAGGAGCACTACCATTATGGCTTGCTCCAGTACAAGTAAATGTTATTCCAGTAAATAAAGATTATCATTTAGAGTATTCTAATAAAATTTATAATTTATTGAATGATAATAATGTTAGAGTTAAATTAGATGATCGAGATGAAAAATTATCTTATAAAATGAGAGAAAGTCAAACTAAAAAAATACCTTTAACTTTAATACTTGGAGATAAAGAAGTTGAGAGTAATACTATAAGTTATAGATTATTTGGCTCAAATGAAACCTTTACAATTGATGTAAATGATTTTATTAATAGAGTGTTAGGTGCAATTAAAAATAAAGATTATAATTTGAAATAGGTAACTACATTGGTGGTTACTTTTTCTTTGAAAATAAAAAAGATTCTAATTTTTTGTTAGAACCTTTATTCATATATACCAATGAATTGTTTCTTTTTACCTTTTTTAATGATAATTATCTTTTTATCTATTGCTATATTTTTATTAATTATTATATTTTCATCAGTGTATTTTTCATTATTTAAATATATTGCACCTGCTTCAAGCATTTCTCTTGCTTCTCTTTTACTTGAGCAAATATTTGTATTAACTAGTAAATCAATTAATTTGATATTATTTTCTAATTTGACATTAGGTACTTGACCTGCTGCTTGCATTAAATCATTAGCTGATAATCCTTTTAATGAACCACCAAATAGGGCTTCACTTATTTGAACAGCTTTGTTGTAGTCTTCTTCACTATGAATTGTACTAATAATATCTTTAGCTAAAGCTTTATGAGCAATTCTTAAGTGTGGATTTTCATTATGCTCTTTTTCGATATCCATAATTTCTTCAGGGGTTAAAAAAGTAAGCTTCTTTAAATAGTCAATAATCATTGAATCTTCTAAATTAATTAAATATTGATACATTTCATAACTAGAAGTTTTATTTTTATCAAGCCATAAAGCATTACCTTCAGTTTTACCAAATTTTTTACCAGTTGAATCAGTAACAAGTGGCATTACCATACCATAGGCTTCTTTATTTAGTTTTTTACGAATTAGTTCAATACCTGAAGTAATATTACCCCATTGGTCAGAACCAGCTACTTGTAATGTACAGTCTCTATTTTCGTATAGATATAGAAAATCTAATGCTTGAAGTATCATATAACTAAATTCTGCATAAGTAATGCCAGATTCCATTCTAGACTTTACTTTATCTTTAGCAAGCATGTAACCTACATTAAAATATTTACCGTAATCTCTTAAAAAATCAATTACATTAATATCTTTTGTCCAATCCCAGTTATTAACAACTTCAAAACCAAAT
>CAJOQL010000098.1 GCA_905236935.1 uncultured Bacilli bacterium | reverse complement strand
TGTTATTTTTCTTCTGTTCTATTTAATAAAAATGCCTTTTTTATTTACTCTTGTAAAGATAGAGCGAGTACCATTGGTGTAATTAACAATTAATTCTGAAAGTATGTTTGGCTCTTTCTTTTTTGAAATATATGTATATCCTTCTACCGTTTTATTGTTTAATTTATTTAAATGATTTATAACAGTGTGATTACGATTATCAAACTTCTCATAGAAAATGTTTTTCTTGGTATCTATAACAATCAATTCTGAATTAGTAGTTTCAAATATAGATGATATTTCAATTTTTTTATTATTCTCATCTACTATTATTTGGCCAATATTACTACTATTACAATTTTCTCTTTGAAAAGATCCACAGTATTTAATTGTGCCATCTCTCATTATTAATAAACTTGCATTTCCAAACCTATAAAAATATGCGATACTTTCGTTTTCTTCAAAAGTTCCACCTGATAAAACATTTATTCTCGAAGTATTATTTAATAATACATATAGACGATATTGATATTCAGATTCGTTATTTTCTTTATAGAAAAACATTTCTTTAACGCTATTATTTTTTATTTCTTTGTAAAATCTATTTTGTTTTATTTTTTTTAAATCTTCTGAGAAAGTATCTGGGTCATGGTGTATGTCGTCAAATTCAAAAACAAATAAATTTCCATTTTCAGTTAATAAATATATGTATTGATTATCTTTAGTTATATATTTTAATTTTTCTCCGTTAATGCTTACATTAAATTCTTTTTCTGGAAGCTTGTCTAAATAAGAATTACCATTAGAATCAGTTATTGATGTTATTTTTACATTTAATTGTCCTTTATTATTTATTGAAAATGATAAGTGTGCAATTCCGTTTGTATAGACATTTTCTGGATTAGGGTTTATGCCTTTTGTTATTACATAAGAACCAAAAACTGAGGTTGTTTTTATGTAATTATAGGCACTGTTAGATATTCCTAGGCTATTGCTATTATCATTATTTAAGGCAACTGTTTCGATATTATAGCCATCTTTGTATTTTATACTTGTATAAAGGTCAGTTGAGTGATTATATATAAATGTAAATGTTCCTCCAATTACCAAAAATACGATTATGATTGTTGATATGATTATTAATGATTTTTTCATATATTACCTCTTTTTATTCACCTTTATAATATTATCATTATATCAAATAAAAGACAACTTAAAGTTATCTTATTCATTTAGTTTTACCTTTTTGTTTATCTAACTTTATTTAGTTTAGTATATCTTGATATAGAAGGTTATTATCGCGATATTTATCATGAACTTCACCATAAAATTTATAATTCTCATTTAAAGTATATAATTAATTAATATTATTCTTGGCTTGAAATTCATTTATTTCACTCGGAGACTCTAATACTGTTTTAGTATAAATAAAAAGCATTAACATTATTATTAATACTTTTATCTATTTTCTCTAAAACGGTCTTTTGGATCTAAGGTTTTTTTACGTAGTCTAATTACAGCAGGTGTTACTTCAACATATTCATCATCAGCGATAAATTCAAGTGCTTCTTCTAAAGAGAAAGATCTTGGTGGTACTAAGTTAATAGCTTCATCACTAGATTTACTACGAGTATTAGACATTTCTTTATTTTTACATGGATTAACATTTAAATCATTATCTCTATTATGAATACCAACTATCATTCCTATATATACATCAGTAGCAGGCCCAATAATTAAAGTACCTCTTTCTTGTAAATTAAATAGTGAATATCCTAAAGATTTACCAGTTTCCATACTTACTAAAACACCATTTTTACGTGCTTGAATTGGTCCAGCATAAGGATTGTATCCTTTGAAACTTCTGACCATAATTCCTTCACCTTTAGTATCAGTTATGAAAGCACTACGATATCCAATAAGTCCACGAGTTGGAGCTTCAAATTCTAAGTGAGTGTAATTTTCTTCAGTTTCCATTTTTAGAAGTAAGGCTTTTCTTTCTTGTAAAGCATTAATTACAGTACTTGCATAATCATTTGGAGTATTTACAATTACAGTTTCATATGGTTCACATTTAGTACCATCTATTTCTTTAAATAATACTTCTGGTTTACTTACACATAGTTCGTAACCTTCTCTACGCATATTTTCTAATAGAATTGATAAGTGCAATTCACCACGTCCACTAACTTTAAAGCCATCTGCTCCTGGTAATTCTTCTACTTCTAAACCTACATTAGTTTCAAGTTCTCTTTCTAATCTTTCTTTAATATGTCTAGTAGTTAGGAATTTACCACTTTGGCCAGCAAAAGGTCCATTATTAACAAGGAAATTCATACTTAAAGTTGGTTTTTCAATCTCAATTGGAGGAAGTGGATCAATTGTATTAAGCTCACAAATTGTATCCCCAATAGAAATATGTGAACATCCAGCAATTGTTACAATATCACCATAAATAGCTTCTGTTTTTTCGACTCTTTTAATTCCTTCGTTGACAAATAATTTTGATATTTTAAATGTTTCAACATTACCATCATTTTTTACTAAAGATACAGTTTCGCCAGATTTAATTTTTCCTTTTGTTATTCTTCCAACACCTAATCTGCCAATATATTCATCATAACCTAAGTTAGAAATTTGTAATTGTAAATTATCATCTAATGATCCTTCAAATGGTTTACATTGTTTTAAAATAGTTTCTAGTAAAGGCTCAATTGAAGTAGAATCATCATCTAATGAATACTTTGCAATACCATCTCTAGCAATTCCATAAATTATTGGGAAATCTAATTGTTCATCTGTAGCATTAAGTTCACAGAATAAGTCAAATGTCATGTTAACAACTTCTTCTGGGCGAGCATCTTTTTTATCAATTTTGTTAATAAATAATATTGGTCTTAAGTTATGTTCAAGAGCTTTCTTTAAAACAAATCTTGTTTGAGGCATTGGTCCTTCTGATGAGTCAACTAGAAGGATAACCGTATCAACTGTTTTAATTACGCGTTCTACTTCAGAAGAAAAATCTGCATGTCCTGGAGTATCAACAATATTAATTTTATAATCTTTATATCTAATAGCGCAGTTTTTAGAATAAATAGTAATTCCTCTTTCTCTTTCAATATCATTAGAGTCCATTACACAGTCAACTAGTTCATCACGTTCACTAAATACTCCATTTTGTTCAAGGAGTGCATCTACTAATGTACTTTTTCCTGCATCTACATGGGCAACTACTGCAATGTTTATAATTTTTTCCATTTTACCAACTTCTTTCAAAACTCATAAGATAATACAACAAATTGGCAGATTTTGCAAGAAAAATCTATAAATTTTACACTTAAATTGGTATAATTTTGGTGGTGATTGAATGAAGAACTTTTTAAAGAAATGGGATTATTTGTTAATAACCTTTGTATTATCAACAATTATAGTTGGTGTAATATATCATTTGCAAAAGGTGGCTCCTCTTGGTAATAATTCACTTTTAACGATTGATTTTTATCATCAATATGGGCCTATGCTATCAGAGTTACGTGATAGAATACTTAATCATTCAAATTTGATATATTCTTTTAGAATGGGAATGGGATTACCTTTTTTTCGAAATTTCTTTAATTATTTATCTAGTCCTTTTAATATATTGTTACTACTTTTTAAACATAAAGATATCGTTATGTCTTATGCAGTTATTATCGGACTTAAAGCAATATTATCTTCTTGCACGATGGGTTTTTATTTAAATAAGAAATTAGGAAAAAACTACTTCTTTATTGCTTTATCAATTCTTTATGCTTTTAGTGCTTATTTTACAGCATACTATTGGAATATTATGTGGTTAGATGGTATGGTGATGTTACCTTTAATTCTTTATGGTATTGATGAGTTAGTTAATAAAAATAAAATTTTATTCTATGTTATTAGTTTAGCTTTAATGTTATTTGCAAATTATTTTATAGGTTATATGATTTGTATTTTTAGCGTTTTATATTTTATTTGTGAAATGATTATTGAAACTAACAAATTTAATTTTAAAAATATAATTAAAAAGTGTTTAAATTTTGGTGGAGCTTCCCTACTTGCTGGTGGGTTATGTGCAATATTTTTAATTCCCCTATTTATGGGATTAAAAGAAATAAGTGCTACAAGTGATGTTTTTCCGACTAGCCAATATTATGATTTTACATTTAAAGAGTTTGCTTTTAATCATTTTACTGGGGTTGGTAGTACCGTTTTAAAATCTGGGATTACTAATGCCCCAAATATATCTGTTGGAGTTATTTCTATTGCATTATTGTTTTTATTTTTAATGAATAACAAAATTAATTTTAAAACAAAAATTGTATATTTAATGCTTTTATTCTTTCTAGCAACTAGTTTTCGATTAGGACCATTGGATTATATATGGCATGCTTTTCATGTACCAAATGATTTGCCTTTTAGATATTCATTTATTTACAGTTTTATACTCATTCTTATATCTGCTTATAGTTTAAAATATATTAAAGATTTAAAAACAACTTGGGTAGCAGTTATTTATGTTATTACTCTAATATTAATTACTCTTTTAAAGGTATTAAATTTTGAAAATATAGATAGTGATATGATAACTGTCAATTATATCGTAATTACAATATATTTCTTATGTTATATTTTGATGGTTTATTTTAAAAAATTTAAAAGATGGGCAATTTCATTTATGATTATTACTGCTTCTTTAGAATGTGTAATGGTTATTAATAATAATTGGAATATTGATCATGATATTGAGACATATTATAGTAATTATGATGATGTAAAGAAATCACTAAATTATATAAGTGAAAATGATAGTAGTTTTTATAGGGTTGAAAGGCTTTCAATGTTATCTTTAAATGATCCATCTTGGTTTGGGTATAATGGGCAAGCTACATTTAGTTCAATGGAATATGAAAATATGGCAGTTCTTCAAAGTAATTTAGGAATGCCTGGTAATGATATAAATAGTTTTTATTATAAACAAAATACTCCTATTTATGATTTAATGTTTAATATTAAATATTTATTAGGTGATTCTGTTGATGATAATAGATATTCAATATTTTATGATAATAAAGAAAGAGTTTATAAATTTAAATATACTACGGGATTGATGTTTGGAGTAAATAGTGATGTTAAAACTTATAAACCAGTATATGAAAATGCAATTAGTAATCAAAATGATTTTATTAATAAAGCCACGGGAATTAATGATGTTTTAGAAAAAATTTCTTATAAGAAAAAAGATATTGTTTATGAAGATGATATTGGGCATACTATTGTAAAATATACTTTTGATAATTTTGATGATAATTATTATATGTATTTTCCAAGAACATTTTATGGAGATTTTGTTGTAAGTGAAAATAGTTTATATTATTTTGTTGATGATTATAGTTATGTTAATAATTATGATATTAATGTTTATAATTATACCAATTATAATGAAAAATTTATTATAAATAATAGAACACATAATAATAAAATTGAAATTTTGGTAGGTTATACGTACTATAATAACTATATAGACGAAATTTTTGAAATATATAAATTAAATGTTGATAAGTTTAATGATGTTTATAATAAAATGCTCAATAATAAAATTGAAATTACTAATTTTAAAGAAAGCAATATTAAGGCAAATAGTAATTTTAATGAAAATATGTTTATTTATACCTCAATTCCTTATGATAAAGGATGGAATGTTTATGTAGATAATAAAAAAATAGAAACATATCAAATTGGAAATGCTTTATTAGGATTTGATGTTGATAAGGGAAAGCATTCTATAGTTTTAAAGTATAAAATTCCATATATTGAAATTAGTTCACTAGTATCGCTATTTTCATTAATTATACTAATTATATGGAATAAATTTAAAAAGGATTAAATTCATTTTAAGAACTTAATCCTTTTATTTGTTGATAAAATTTTTAGAAATATTTTTACTTGGCATCATTATTTTAACATTACGAATATTAGTTATTTTGTAATTTAAGGTAGCTCTATTTAGTTTTTCTCCATCAATACACCATGCTTTATGAGGATAGTTATAAAATTTTACTTCTAGATGATTAGTTTTATAAAATTCTACTCCAGATACTTTTGATGCATCCATTGTTAATAAAAGAGCAAAAGTTTTTAAGATATCTACTCTTCTTTTGAAATTACAAAATATAACTTCAAATGCATCATCGTCTAATTTAACATCACGATAAAAATTATTAATTCCTGCAATACGATTAGCATTTGAAATAAGCATAAATGAATAATATCCTGTTTTCTCAATATTTCCTACTTTATAAGTAATTTTATGCATTTTTGTTGGTGAAAAAAAGTCTTTAATTCCTTCAATTACATATGCTAAATGACCATATTTCTTTTTAAGCTGACGTGGTGTTTGATATGGAATTGTCATAAATTTACCAAATCCTGCAACATAGACAAATGGTCTATCATTAATATTGCCAATGTCCATTTCTTTAATTTTACCATCCAATAATAGTTTTAAATTTTTCATTACATCATTTGTATATCCAAACATAACACCTATATCATTAGTAGTTCCTACTGGAATATGAGCTAATACTAAAGGCTTTTTTCTTTGTAAATTGCCAGTCATTACTTCGTTAAAAGTACCATCTCCACCCATTGAAATAACTAAATCTATATTATTATCAAGATGGCTTACTATTTCTAAAGCATGATTATGATATTCAGTCCCAATAAATTTTGGATTATAAGAATATTTATTTAATATTTCTTTATATTGTTTTAAATAAGAAGTTTTAAAAATATGTCCTGAATTTGGATTATAAATTACAACACAATTCTTCATATAACCACCAATTTATATTATAATTGAGCATCTTTTTGGAAGTCAATTTATTATTATGATATTTTTATGTTTTGTTCTGTATTTAATTTTATTAATTTACGGTATATTGTCATTAAATTAACCTGATATAATTAAAAATACCAATATTTTTTTAAAATTAAGGTATAATTTAATTATAAAAGTATCGAAATTAACAAAAATAGTGGAAGGGGCTGATAGTAATGGATATTCCTTTTGATGAACTTAAAAAAAATGGAAGAATTAATATAGATGATGGAATAAAAAATGGGACTATTTTTGATACTGAAATATATAATGTTGGTTCTAGAAATAAAATGTGGTTTAATAATTCTTCATATATGTTTAAAGAAATTTGGAATGATTCTTATGAAGATTATGCGGAACTTATTGCTAGCGAGTTAGCAAAAGAATTTGGAATACCTTCTGCTTATTATGATTTAGCTATTTATCAAGGCAAAAATGGAGTTATTACTAAAAATTTTGTTAATGAGGATATTGGTGAAGAACTTATTATTGGTAAAGATATAGTTAATACGATATATAATTTACATATAAAACCAATAAAGTATTTATGTAAAAAATATATAAGTATTTTAAATACAGCAGGATGTGATTTTTCTCTTGCAAATATAAATGAAATTAAGTTAGATAGTAAAATTAAAATAATTAAAAGTGTATTAGATTTATATAAACAGGTTTCTTTAATAAACTCTAGTTTATTAGCAAAATTAATTAATGTGAATGTTGATAATTTAACTGACAAAGAAGTTAATTATTATTTAGAAGAATTAAATAAAATATTTTTAGACTTTTTTGAAATGTATGAATATGGTTTTGAAGAAGATGATAAAGGGTATATAAATGGTAATTTTAATAATAACTTGTATGACTTATGGTCTTTAATTGAATTATATTTTAAATATTATAAATTACCAATTGAAAATGCTAACGATATAATCAAAACTCTTGCAGATTTGTTTATTTTTGATATACTAACCAGTCAGGGAGATAGACATTATGAGAACTGGGGATTAATAATAAATAATGAAAATGGTAGTGTTCGTTTTTCTCCTATATTTGATAATTCAAATATTTGTAATTTAAATAGAAGTAAAGCAATAAAAACGATTAATACTTATATTGATGGGATTTCTAAAAGAAAAGATTCTGATCCGGCAAAAGAAAGAACTATGCAAAGATTAAAAGAGGCTATTTATCATGAAAAATCATTATTGGATGTTAATACTAATGATTTAAAGCAAAAAAATACTGAAAAAATGATGAACTTTGCTAAAGTATCTTCGAGTGAAATAATTGATTTAGTAAAAAATAAACTTGATTTGTTAACACAAGATGTGATAGATAATATTTTTACAAGAATTGAAAGAAGAATTAAAGTTAAAATACCAGATGAAATCAAAAGAACTGTTAAAACTACTATACAAATTAATATTAATGAGTTTAGAATTGCTTTAAATAAGGGAATGATTAAATAATGGAAATTAAAAAATTTTTTGAATATTTAAAATCTAATGTTGAAAACTTATATTTACGATTTTATAAAGTTTTTAATTTAAATACTTATGATTATTATAATTTAATTCAAAGGTTGATAAAAGATGTTGTTAATGATTCTTTTTATGCCAATTTGTTAAAAAATTATAAAGTTGAAGAATTGTTTTCTGATGATAGTTTAATTAGAATTAAAAATTATTTAGAAAATATTGAAATAAAAGGAGAAGATGTTTTTAAAGTTTTAGTTACAATTCCGGAAATACTATTTTTTTATGATGATTTAAATGGAATTTTTCCAATATTTAGAAATAATAATTTTAAAGGTATTACTTTAGTTACTGAAGATGATTTTAGAGCTTATTCTTATTCACCAGTATTCTATAATAATAGTAATTTAAATGTGATTCTTGAAGGAGATGTAATTAATAATTATTCTTATTTGGTTAGATCTATGATTGAAAGTTTAGAACGTTCTGATGTTAAAAATGTTTTAGCTAAAGAAAATAGAATTATAACAGGTAGTTTAAGACAAAAATTTTTAATTTTAGAAAAAGATACTAGTAAAAAGAATTATTATTTTAAAAAAATAAAGTAAAATCTTAGAATGAAATTCAAATATTTTATATTGTAGACTTTTTAATTCAAGAATAATAATTTATTAAATGTTATGTGTTTTTTTGACATATAGCATTAATATTTTGTGAAAATGATTCATATAATACTATTAGTTAAAACAAAATTATTAGAAAAAAACATATTTTTTGTTGATTTTAAAAGCAAAATAAAATCAAATTATTGAAATGACTTATTTAATTTGTTATAATTTATTTTGTGATGGGGCTTTAGCCAAGTGGTAAGGCAAGGGACTGCAACACCTTTGTATCACCAATAAGATAGTATTACTCAATCCCTTTATTTATGGGATTTTTATTTTGCAAAAATTGATTATTTTTAGAAAAGTGTCCATTTTAGTGACGATTTAATTCAAAATAAATAACAATAATTTTCAAAAAAATACGATAATTTAATATGTATTAAACAATTATATACAATTTGTAACTACTATAAATTAGGACATAGAAAAAGTAGGATTTCTCCTACAAAGTTTTTGGTTCATTTGATTTATCATTAACTGTTAGAAATTCATCAGGTAGTGGAACTATTACATCATATTCTCTATTTATTTTATTAACCACATTTCTCAAAAAATCAGGGTTTGAATAAGTTCCACATTCTTTATAATCTTCATCACTAAATCCAAATGTGTATTGTCCAATAGAGTAACCAAGTAAAATCATTTTTTCTGTTTTAGATAAAACATTACTTCCAAGCCAACGTCCTTCTGGTACTTTATTTATTATTTCTTGTAAATCTACAGAATATTCACGTACATATTTCATAGCATCAACAAATTTGATAGCATCTAAAAGTATCTCCTTTTTTATATCATCTTCAATTTGGCTAGGATTATTTAGTTTTTCTAATGCAGTTTTTCTTTCTTCTTCAAGAAATTGTAAATGTTCATTTCTTTCATCGTCACTTAATGGAGCTAAAAAATCAGTAAGTTTTGCAGCATCCATATTTAACGTTGTTTCATAATTGAGTTTTCGTTCTTCTATAAAATCATTTAGTTTTTTCATCAAATCACTCCTATTTAATTAATATTATTGTATCATAGATTTTTCATTTTTGTTGATAATTTTATTTATTGTGCGATATTTTTATACTAGAATTTCTTATTTCAAATAAATCTATACAATCTTTCATTTTTACTTCAATAACATCTACAGGAGTTAAAGAGTGAAAACATCTATATTGATAGCTATCTAAATCTTTAATCATATCATCGCTTTTTTCAAATACATAAACATATCCAGTTGCATCTTCATCAATATCTCTATTATTTATAACAGCATAAGGATAATCTATTTTTCTATTTTGAGTTTCAAACCATGAATCTTCGCCAAATTCTTTCTTATATAAAAACCCATTTTTTAAAGCATAAGGTACGCATTTATAAAATACAGGATACATAAATACTGCTTTTGCTATATTATTTTCATTGCTATTAGAATCATATGATTGTTGAGGTTCTAGTATCTTTAATAAGTATGGACTTCCATGAAATAAGTACTTTGGATTATCAGGATTATTTGATAAATATTTTTTTATATTATTAGTCATTAATACCACCGACCTACACTAATTATGATTTAAAAATATCAATTATATTCAAAATTAAGTTCATTTGCTCTATAGGATCAACATTATTTAAAATAGATGGTTCAAACCAATGATAGTCATTTATTCCAATATAAATATTATCATTATTTAAATATATAAGAAACTTTTTCCCTATTAATAAATTTATTATTTTTTCAATTTTTATATTTAATTTTTCGTCTAAGGTATAGTTTTTTACATCAGAAGTTATAGAATAATTATTACCTTTAGCTACTAAATAATTTAACCCTTGTATTTTACGATTAGATATGTTGGTTATTAGCAATGATTTAGTTGATAATTGATTATCTAATCCAATAATGATACCATTAAATATATCCATACTTTTTGTATATAATTTATCATAAAATAATAGTTCAGTTACTTCACTATATCTAATTTTCAACTTTGCTTGTTTAAAATAAATGTTATTATATTTAGCAATTAAACCATTTGTTTGTTGAACAGTTCTAGTCTTTTTAAGCCCTGCTTTTATAGGTTTTAGGTTTAGTTCTTCTAAAGCCTTTTTGCTTACTATTTCAGGATTTGATATTTGCTGAATATCTTCTATATTATCATTATTTGATATTATTTTTAAATAAGCATTAAAATACTTATAACAATATTTTTTATATAATACATTATATAAAATTAATAATATAATGCTTATAATTAATGACATTGTTGAATAACTTAACACATTAGAATTAAATTTTATAAAAATCATGTAAAAGATTATTAAAAGTGTCCCAACTATTGATATTATTGCAAAAAGTAATAATACAAGTAATATTTTTCTTTCATTATTTAGCTTTTCTATTGATATATTATTCATTAAAATCAATTCCATTTCTTAAATATAACTCTATATTTCTTATATTAAAGATAGCAAATTTAAAATAATTATACAACCTTTAATATCAAATTTTACATTTAAATAAAACAAAAAAATATAATTAAATTAGTTATATACACAACTAAATAATTATATTTTCTTATTATTTTAATAAAGCATTGTCAAACCCTTTTGTTTGATATGAATACTTCCCAGAACACTTAATATATGTTTCAATTTTACTAAAATAATTACTCATATTGTATGGATATGATAATTTATTAGAAACATCTCTATAATCTGTAATATCTAAATTCTGTTTCCAACTTAAAATTGTATATCCATCGCATACATATCCTTTTTCTTTCAGTTCTTTTAAAGCAACAATATCAGAACCATTAGCAACATCTAAAGAATCATCAAGCTGAACGACAGCATCTTCATTTATTCTAACATTTAGAGTAGTAAGATTTTCAAGCGTAACAATATTTCTATTTATTGATTTTTCCAAATTCTGACATATATCGGATACATAAGATTGACTATTTTTCTTTACATTTTTATAAATTATATTCCCAACATCATCAATAAGAAAAATTGAATTTATCAAGATTGATATTATAGAAACAACTAATGTAAAATATATTAAAATAGACCCTTTATACTTATGATTATATCTTGTACAAATAAAAGCATTAATAATATTGATTACTATCAAACTACCAAATATAATAATTCTATATTTAATATCGTCTTGAATTAATCCAAAAACAAATAATATAGATAATATATTTGGTAATAAAGTAATATATTTAATATTTGAACTCAACTTACTATCATCTATGTTAACATCTTTTAATTTAATTAAATATTTAACAGAATGAAATGCGTAAATTATGCCAAATATTAAATAAACAATACCAAATAAAGACCTGTCAATAATAGATGTTAGTAGCATAAATATACTTGTAATAAGAGCAAATAATCCTATTGTTTTCGTTTGTGATTCTTTATTTATCAATATAATGCTTTCAAATAATACAAATATTATGGATTTTAATACTATAGGAATAAAATCTTCACTACCTTTTTTAGAAATAAAAAATAAGCCTAAAATTGTGAATATAATTGATACTAACAAAATTACTATAGCATCACATCTTATTAATTCACGATAATAAGCATAATCTTTTTCTTTTTTTCTCACTTTAATCAACTCTTTTCTATCCACATTTATAGTTTATCATAATAATAATTAATGTTCAATCTATATAAATTTTTACAATGAAAAAGACTAGTAATTTTCTTCCTAATCTCTATCACAATATCTGAATATTGCGATTATTTTATTTTTGTAAGAATTCCTACATAAAAGTATCTAAAAAAGTATCTTATTCTTACATTTTGGACACAATGCTTTTTGATTACAAATTTTCGCTGCCCATTTATAATTACAAATAGGACATTTAAAATTAGCAATTTTAGCTGAACCGAAAGTAATTTTTTTAGGATCTAACTCATTTGAAGAATAATCCCAAATTTTTGAAAAGTATGGTTTGATTGTAAATAAATCATTGTATCCAACTAATGCAACTCGATTTGAACAAATTAAGCACTTAGAGCCTTTGGCTTTTATTAAAATTGAAGTTTTCCAAGAATGACCCTTTTCACATTTCCACCACACAACCTTCTTTGAGCCATATGATTGTTCGTATGGATTAATGCTTGTGTTTTTGTCAAAATCCCAATATTTTTTTAATTCTGGATTTGTTGTAAACAAATCATTAACCCCTTTAATTATTATATGATTTGAACATACTGGGCATCTATCTCCGTTTGTAATATTAATAACTTTTTCCTGCCATTCATAATGACAATTCGGACATTTCCACCAAACCTTTTTTCCTGAATGAGATGAATATGCACAACTACTATTTTTATCATAATTCCAGTAAGTTTTTAATTCTGGATTTGTAGTTAATACATCATTATATCCAATTTTAACCTTTTGATTTATGCAATAAGGACAGCCACTTCCATTAACTCTATTCCAAATAGGTGATTTCCAAGAATGCCCTTTTTCACACTTCCACCAAATTGCTTTGTTACTTCCAACTGTAATATCTGTTGGTTTTAAAATATTTTTTTCATAATCCCATTGTTTGATTAGGTTTGGATTTGTAGATTGCAAATCATTATAACCAACTAAAATTTGCTTGCCATTACATATTGGACATCCTTTTATATTTCTAGTTTTTAATGATATTGAAGTCATATAACTATGCCCTTTTTCACACTTCCACCATACTTTTTTTGACGATACCGAAAAAACGTCAGATGGTGTTATGTTTCCATTTTTTTTATAATCCCATTGTTTTGCCAGCTCGCTATTCTTTGTTGCTAAATCATTAAATCCCTTAACTAAAACTTTATTAGTACATGCTGGACACCCATATCCTTGTGTCCTATTTACAATTTTTTGTTCCCATTCATACCCACATTTTTTACATTTCCACCAATATTTTTGCCCACTACCATAAGATACAAATTCTGGTTTAATATTTCCATTTTTTTCATAATTCCATTCTTCAAGTAATTCTGGGTATAATGTAGCCAAACTACTTTTTTTCATAGATAGGATATATTGCTCTCTAATATAATATTTATCTTTTGAAATATCTACATTTAACTCACTATTATGATTAATATTTATTAATGCAAATATTTTTTCAACAACCAGTTTCAAATAATTATAATCATTATCATATTTGCAGTAAATAATATTTTCTTTATCTGTTAGACCTTTATTTGTTTCCTTAATCCTTATAAGCCTTATGCCCTTTGACCTACAATATTTGTTCTTTTCTTCTTCTTTCATTTTAGCTTTTTTAGATGTGTGATAATACATACCATCGTATTCAAGTGCAACATTTATTTGTGGAATATAAATATCTAATTCATATAAACCATCAAGTTTAAATCTACTAAGAACATTTTCAAAATATTTAGTTATATAAAACAAAATTGCTTGTTCTGCAAATGATGTAGAAGATTCTCCATGACAAATTGGGCAATTAGACCCTCTGGTACGAGAATTAATTGTAGCTTGCCACTCATGACCAACCATGCAAATCCACCAAACTTTTAAATCTGAACCAGAAGTTATATTTTCAGGTAACAAGCCTTCATTCTTTTCATAATTCCATTCTTCTTTTAACTTAGGAAATTCTTCAGCTAAACTCTTTTTATTTTGTAAGATAGTTTTTCTTAATTTTTCAACTGCCCCTTTTTTAGAACACTTAGGACAACCACACCATTGTCGCAAATTTATTTGTGTTTCCCATTCATATCCACATTTCTTACATTTCCACCATGCTTTAGTAGGTGTTCCTATATGTAACTTGTTTGGGTTTAAAGTTGTATTCTTATTATAATTCCATTCTTCCATTAGTGTAGAATTTTCTGATACAAAAGCTTTATTATATTTTTTATGTCCGACCATATTTAAAGAATCACTTCCAATTCAATTATAGCATAACAAAGGAAATTTTCTTATATTTTTCCATTAAATGCACTAAAAAGGTACTTAAAATCATATCAATAATTATCGTTTTAGAGTGTTGCAATTCCTTAAAATGATAATAGTTATATTAGGGTTAAATAGAAATGAAGTTGAACTTACCACAGCTGGTGAAGAATTGAGAGTTTGTATAGATAATATATTTATAATTAAATTTTAACTTGAACTGCAGTTTAACCAGAGTTAACATTGACACGGTGATAAGATATGAAAAAAGTTAAAGATTATGAAATTAATTTAGGAATTCTAGTTATGTTTGAAACCATACAGGCATTAAGTTCTACTTATGATTGTTTGTTACCTGCTGATGTTATGGAAGAAACTGATAAGTTAATTTCAATACTTGTTAGGCATCTATCAGAGTATGATGTTAATGATGACTATGATTTTTATGATTCTAAATTTATACAAAGAGTAACATTTAAAAAAATAAAAAGGAACACTATAAAGTAAAAAATTGCATATATGCAATATTTTTTTGATTTTGATATTAAATCAAGATATATATAATAAAAACTTAATATCTATATTTTTAGTTTGCCTTTCCACATAACCAATCTAAAGATATATTATATTTTTTGCATATTTGATACGCAAAAGCAGTTAATATTAATGTTTTTCCTAATTCATAAGCACTAATAGTAGAATAAGTTGTATTTAATTCTTCAGCTAAATCTCTTAATGTAAGATTGTTTTCTTTTCTAATTTTATTAAGTCTTTGACCAATTTCTTTTTTATCTAAATTCTTAATTTTTTTAGTTGTATTTAATTCTTTATCTTTACTAAGTCCAAGTAAATAATCCATGCTAACATTATAATAATTACTTAATGAATTAAGATGTTTTAATGGAATCGTAATAGTACCATTTTCCCAAGATGTATATGTTCTTCTTTGTAAACCCAATATTTCTGCTACATCCTTTTGTGTTAAGTTATTATATTCTCTTAATTCAAATAATTTATTATTTTTCATTAGCATCTCACCAATATTAATTTTTACATTAAAATAATAAATTTAATATTTAAGGGCTAATAATACGCACAAATATGTTATTATAATTATGTGAAGTTTTAGTTAGGCTAAAATAAAAGACTGATATTTCAGTCATAAATTATTTACTTGGTCTTACCACATAACCAATCTATCGATACATTATAGTATTTTGCAAATTCAATTAAAGGATATGTATGTATTAATACTTTACCAAGTTCATATTTTGAATAATTAGATTGGTCAACTTTTATAATTTCAGCAACTTTTTGTTGGCTGTCATTATGCTCAATTCTAATTTTTTTGAGATTGTCACCAAGTAATTTTTTATTTATTTCACAATTGGTATTTTTATATTTTTTAATATTTGATAATCCACAAATGTAGTCTAGGCTTATATCATAGTAATTGCAAAAATCATTTAGTTTAACTAATGGTATAGAGTCAATACCATTTTCCCATCCTGCATAGGTAGATCTGCTAACTTTTAAGTGCTTAGCTAATTCTATTTGGGTATCATCATAGTATGTTCTAATATCTTTAATTCTATCGTACATCATAAAAACACCTTCATGATGTTAATTTTCCCATTTTAATAGAAATTATTTAAAAAATGTCGGGTTATTACCTATTTATGATAAAATCTTTAATACGAGGAGGCGATTCTTTTGAGCAATGAAAATAAAGAATTAGTTGGAATATTTATTCATCAATTAAGAATAGAAAATAAATTTACATTTGAAGATATGGCATCTAGGCTTAACATTTCACAGTTTAAATACAAGTTATTAGAAAAAGGCATCTTTAGTTTTGATTATGATTTATTTTTAAGAATAAGTAAAATATTTAATGTTGATATGCACGAATTAATAAATGGTCATCGAGGTATGAGTTTAGAAGAACAAAACCATGCATCATTGTTAATTTTAAATATATATAGAGGTAATAGATTAGATAATATAATTGCTATAATATTTTCTATTATTGTTTTTATTATGCTATTTGTAATAATAATTTTTATTATAAAAAGTAATTGTTAACCTTTTAATTCAGGTGTGAATTATATGTGAATTGGTTTCACTCAACATCAAAAGTATATGGTGCTATAATCCATTGAGGATAGCAAGCAATAATATATTGTATTGCTTTGAAGTGGAGGCAGTATATATGAAACAAAATATTAAATATGAAACTAACTTTGGTAAAACATATTTATGTATTAAAGAAAAAATGGATGAATGTGGAATATCAATTAGTGAAATGTCACATTTAACTGGTGTAACATATGATGCAGTAAAAAATTATTATAAAAATAATGTTTTTATTTATAACGGAGATATTTTAGCAAAGTTTTGTTATGTATTAGAATGTGATATATCTGATATTTTAAAATACGGAAAATAAAGGGATTGATAAATTTTCTTTATTTTTTTGTGACCATTTAATTGACAATTTTTTTACCGTTTTATGAACTATTTAGAGTCTTTAAAATAGCCTTTCAATTAGTCTGAATTTTTCCCTTGCAATTATTTTTTGGTCTGATATAATTGATATAATAGCAGTAATGCTATGGGGAGGTAAATGGTACTTAAAGGTACATATGCAATTCGTTCTAGAAAGAATTGCATTTTTTTATTATTGTGCTAGTATAGGTATCATTATTTTAGATTTACCAATTTTTACCAATTTTAGGGGGCTTGATGAAAATGGCAGTGTTTTATAAACATGATGAATCTACAATTTTTTATTTATTTGATTATATAGAGAGAGCAAAATATACGAGTGTATTTCGCTCTCTTTTTATATATATGGAAAGGAGGGGCTAATGCATCAAACTCTTTATTTAGCAGACTTTATAACAAGGCAATACGATCTTAAAAAGTTTGAAAAAATGATTAAAGCATTTTTAAATTTAGTAGACAATTTTCAGCTAATGGTTAATACTGAAGAGTATTCATTAAAACTAACAGCAAGTTATGAAATTAGATGTGGTGGTAATAAAAAACCGACATCTTCTAAAATTGAATCATTCTATCATAATAAATATGATACCATTGAAAAAAAAGAACAACTACTTCTAAAATATCGTGATGCTTTTAATTCTTTAAACGAAGTTGAAAGAAAAGTATTTATGGCAACATTTGTTAATCCTTTAAGCAATCAAGAATTATGTTCAAAGCTCTTAGTTTATGAGAAGAAGCTAACAATAATTAGAAAAAGTGCTATTGTAAGGTTTTGTTTAAGATTAGGATTTGATCGTTTTGTCGATAATTTTTAATGAAAAAAGGGGATTGGAGTTTATAGGGATCTCGTTGTCAAAAAACTAAATATAATAGAAAGTGAGGTGAAAAATTGACTTGTAATCCATACTATGAAACTAAATATGGTGCTTTATATAAAGGTGATTGTTTGGAAGTTATGGACTATTTAATTGAAAAAGGTGTTAAAGTTGATGCTATTATTACAGACCCACCATATGCTATTACTGGATATAGTTGGGATAAAATTATACCTTTTGATAAAATGTGGGATAAACTTTTGAAATTAATTAAAGATGATGGAGCTATTGTTTTATTTGGCAATGAGCCATTTAGTAGTAATTTAAGATTAAGTAATTCTAAACTTTATAGATATGATTGGAAATGGGTTAAAACTCAAGTAACTGGTTTTCAAAACACTAAATATCAACCATTAAAATGTTATGAGGATATTATGGTTTTTTCTAAAGCTAGTACAGTTCCACATGCAAAAATGAATATGTGTTACTATCCACAAGGTATTATTAAAGTAAATCTAATGATTAATCGTTCATCTGTTGATTATTTAAAAGAAAACAAAAAGAAAGAAAAAACTTCTCATCTACAAGAATATGCAAACTTCCCTAGAAATGTTATACAATTTCCAAGAGAAAGTATATTATTTCATCCAACACAAAAACCTGTTAATTTAATGGAATATTTAATTTCAACTTATACAAAGTCTGGTGAATTAGTTTTGGACTTTACAAGTGGTAGTGGCTCTACATTGCTTGGATGTGAAATTCTATCAAGGAGATGGATAGGAATTGAGATTACTGATAAATATTGCAATGTAATTAAAGAGAGAATTAAAAATGGAATACAATTAAAATTATTACTAGATTACAAAAATGAATAAAAATTTAAAATAGGAGGAATGTATGTATAAAAAAAGTAATACAAAATAAAAGCCGAGATAAGATTTTAGAAAAGCACACACTAAATATATCTCTCGGTAATCACAATTATAGCAAATATATATTAAAAAGCAACATTCTGCAGGGAGGATTCATAAATTGGAATCAATTTTGTCGAATGTTCTAGCACTAATAAATGATGCTATGGGATATTTAAGGCTGTTTGTTATTGGGGCAACAGCTTTTTTCGTTGCCAAAGATGAGGTTTTAAAAATGGTAACTAGTGATGAAAATAGACAGGCTGCATACGACAGAAAGATAAAGAATACAGTTGTTGCTGGAGTATCAGCTTTAATAACTGCTCAATTCGTATCATGGGTATTGGGGTATTTCAAGTAAATATGCATATAGAAAAATTTAAATCATCTATTATAAAACTTCTACACTCAAGAAAAATTGAGAAAAATAAAATAAATAATTCTAGTTCATTATTACAAATATTTTTAAATAATAAATTCGTTTATCAAATTTATAAAGATTTTAATAAAAATTATGACAACCTTTATGGAAATGATTTATCTTTATATTATTGTAAAATTTATGATTTTATTTATAGACTTGATTTACTAGTGACTGAATGCTTTAATTATAATGTCGATAATTTAAACGAAATAAGTAATATTATTCTAAAATTCTCAAATAATCCTAATGTTTCGCTTTTTGATTCTGTTGATTTTAATGAAAATGATTTAGAAATTATTCAAGAATTTGATAGTGAACTAAATGAGCTACTACTTAATAAGAGAATATGAAAATAGAATCATTAAATAATTATATTGAAGAACACTATTTAATTAATAGAATCTATGATACATTATTCTTTTTTAACTTCTTTGATAATGCTATTTATTGTGATAGTGAAAAAATAAAAAAGAAACTTGAAGTTAGAATTAGAAATAGTTTATTTATTGAAAATCTATTATGTTATCTCGAAAGCAAATTAAAATTATATTATGATAAGATAGAAATAAGAGTTAATTTGATGCATTTAATATATGATCTTAACTTTTTAAAACAAATTGTTGATAAGTAAATAGTTATTGACATTTTTTTCAATATGAGCAAATAATAATTGTAATAATTTTATATGGAGGCTCTTATGATTAAAACAATAGCCAAATATATGCTTATACTCGCAATTTTTATACTTATCTTATATTTAATATTTGATTTAACAAAAAATAAAAACTATAAATCAGAATCTTTTTTAGATCCTGTTATAGTAAAAAGTTCAACTACTAGTTCTACTAATAACGATTACCCTACCACTACTTATTCAACTACTAATACACAAACTAGCACAGTTGAAAAGGAAAAAATTTCTGATATAAAAACTACTAATACTATTACGAGTAAACAAGTAACTTCTACAAAATCTTCAACTATTTCCAGCTCAAATCCGATTACTTCAACGGTTAAATCTACTACTAGTAATAGAAGCCAAGTTATTTCAACTACAACAATTACTACTACAATCAAAAAGCAAATATGGGAAGAACTTGGGATATCTGAAGACGATTATTATAACAAGCCAATGTTTAGTTGGGAAAAAGTTGATTTTAATACAATGAATGAATGCAGAGAATATGGTATAAATTATGAGCCATATTTAAATGGCGAAGTTTTGTTTTCATGTAGTATAGTCACAAGTTTTTCTGGCAAATATTTAGGTATTATGTTTAGTACCGAAAAATTACAATAATAGGAACTCTTGAAGTTCTTTTTTTATTCCTTATGATTGGAGGTTATTAAAAAAATGAGAAAAATAAGGAAAAAAATATTTATAATTATAATAATATTAATAAGTTTTTTTATTACTACAAATGTCTATGCTGAAACTGATAAATTGATGTTAGGTTCTACTATTGACGGTAATTATAATGTAGTTCATAAAGAAGGAACTCATGTTTTACAAGATAAGATGCATTGGATAATAAGGCAAAGTGATAATGAGCCAGTTTATTGTGTTCAACCTTTTGCTCATATAAATAAAAATGCAACTTACGATGTCAGTGTTAGTGATTTAGCATCTTTAGCAAATATAACCCAAGAAAGATGGGAAATGATTTCAAAAATTGCTTATTATGGATATGGTTATCAAGATGAATTGCATGATCATACTGCTACTAAATGGTATCCTGCTACTGAAATGTTAATATGGAATTTAGCAAATCCTAATGTAGAAAACTATTTCACTAAAACAATTGGTGGCAAAAAAGACGAATCAATTTTAAAAGAAGAAATGGAAGAGATTGTTAAACTAGCGAATGAGCATACAACTTTGCCTTCTTTCAACAATATTCCTGATAATATAAAAATGAATACTCCTATTACTATAGATGATAGTGCAAATGTATTATATAAATATCAAGTTGAGAATGTTGTTGGTGGAAATGTTATTAAAAATGGTAATAGTTTAAGCATTACTGCTACAAATAATGACAACATATCTTTTAAACTAACTAACAATGCTAATTATTATGGTGAACCTGTTAAACTATATTATGCAGTAGATAGTCAAAATGCTGTTCGTAGAGGGAATATAGATCCACTACAAAAGACTTTTAGTATTAATGTAGCTAAAGGTCAAGTAAAGATTTTAAAATATGATAATAATTCTAAATCTTGCAAACCACAAACAAATGCATCCTTAATTGGTGCAAAATATAATATTATTGATAGTAATAATAATGTTATAGATACTTTAACAATTGGTAATGATTGTAGTGCTACTTCTTCTTTATTACCTGTAGGTAATTATAAAATAAAAGAGGAATCAGCCAGTCAAGGTTACCAATTAGATAAAACTACTTATGATGTGTCTATAATTGGTAATGATGTAGTTACTATAACTTCTTACGAAGAAATTATTAATGCTAAATTAAAAATAATTAAAATAGATAATAATACAAACAATCCAATTAAGCTTTCAGGATTTAAATATAAAATAAAAGATTTAACAACTAATGAGTATTTGTGTCAAAATAATATTTGCGAATATGAAACTAATAATGATGGAATTATTATCACTCCCCTACCTTTAAGTTATGGGAATTACGAGTTAGAGGAGGTTAAAGCAGTTCCAAATTATTTGCTATCTAGCGAAAAAATAAAATTTAGTATTGATGAAAATTCAAAAATTATTAATGATACTTTATATGGCACCTTGATAGAAATTAAAGTATCTGATAAGGTTGCTCTAGGCGAAATTGAGATTAATAAAATTGGGGAAAAGATTGTTATTGAAAACGGTCTTTTTCATTATGATGAAATTAAACTTGATAATGTGTCATTTAACTTGATTGCTAATGAAGATATCATTTTACAAGATGGTACAAGTCTTTATAAGAAAAATGATATAGTTTCTTCTTTTAAAACAAAAAATGGTTATTATAAATTTGATAATTTATATTTAGGTCATTATTGTTTAATAGAAACTAAGACAAATGATAGTCATATTTTAAATACTAAACCTTATTGTTTTGAATTAAAATATACAGATCAAAATACAGCAAAAGTACATTTAGATATTACTCTAAAAAACCATTTAAAGAAAAGTAATTTTGAATTAACTAAAACTGATATTTCTACAAGTAAACCTATTAAAGATGCTTTTATTGAAATATTTACTCTTGATGATAAATTAATCTATAGTGGATATACAGATGCTAATGGTAAAATAAAGGTTAATAATCTTGCTTATGGTAAATATAAATTTATTGAAAGTAAAGCACCTGTTGGATATGTTTTAAATCCAAATGTTCATTACTTTGAAATTAAAGAAAATGGTAAAACTGTTAAAGATACTTTAACTAATGAAATTATTAAATCTAATTTTATGCTTACTAAAACTGATATCTCTACTGGCAAACCAGTTGCAGGAGCAACCATTGATATTTTTACTCTTGATGATAAATTAGTTTTTAGTGGTGTAACAAATAATGAAGGAATAATTATGGTTTTTAACTTACCTTATGGTAAATATAAATTTGTTGAAAGTGATGCACCTGTTGGATATATTTTAAATCCTGATGTTCATTATTTTGAAATTAAAGAAGATGGTAAAACTGTTAAAGATACTTTAACTAATGAAATTATTAAATCTGATTTTGAATTAACTAAAACTGATTTAGTAACTGGTGAACCTGTCCCAAATGCTTTAATTGAAATCAGAAATAGTAATGATGATATAGTATTTAGTGGTTTAACAGATGAAAATGGACAAATTAAAATATCAAATTTGCCTTATGGTAAATATAAATATTATGAAACTAATGCTCCGGATGGTTATATATTAAGAAATGACATACATTTTTTTGAAATAAAGGAAAATGGAGAGATTATCAAAGCTAATATTACTAATGAAAAGATTTTTGTTCCAAATACTAGTTTTAATGATTCAAAAATAATTGATATTATTAGTGCTATCTCAATTTTTGCAGGGATTGGATATATTATTTATGAGAACAAGAAAAAGAAATAATTATTATATTTTTATTGGATTATTTTTAATTTTAATTGGAATCATATCAATTGGAATTAAATACTATAATAATTATCAATTATTGAAAAAAAATGATGAATTAGTAAATGTATTTTTTGTACAAGAAAATGATGGCGAATCTAAAAGTTTCGAAGAAACAAGTAAAACAAATGAAGAAACTTATATAGCTATTCTAGAAATACCTAAAATCAAATTAAAAAGAGGATTTTATAGTTTTGAATCCAAAAATAATGATGTTAATAAAAACATTCAATTAATAAAACCATCTGATATGCCAAATGTAAAAAATGGTAATTTAATTCTAGCAAGTCATTCAGGTCAAAGTAAAATATCTTTCTTTAAATATCTACACAGATTATATATTGGTGATACAGCTAATGTATATTATCAAAATAAAAAGTATGTTTATGAAGTTGTTAATATTTATGAAGATAGTAAGAATGGATCTATCGAAATAATTAGGGATTATGATAAAAATACTCTTACATTAATAACTTGCAGTAAAACTGACGATAGTAAACAAGTAGTTTATATTTTAGAACTTGTTGATATCGAGAACTATTAGGGGGAATGTCTATTACTATATTAGCAGATGTTTCTCGTGTTAAGCAATTTTGGCTTTTAGATGCTTTTAGAAGTATTATGTGGTCAATTGCTAAAGAGGTTTTACTATTATTAGATGGTTTATTTGGAATTATTGATGGAATATGGAGGTATAAGTTTTTTGATAATGAATATATTAATAAGGTTTTCAGTGGTGCAATTATTGTTGCAACAAGTTGGCTTGTACTTAAAGTTGTTTTAGAACTTATAATTAATTATATTATTAAAAATGATGATCGTGGCAGTCCATTAAAAATATTTAAAGGTGTTGTTATTACTATTACGATGATTTTTTTAATAAACCCATTGTTTCAGTTCGGTCATAGTTTTTCTACAGCTCTTACAGATGCAGTTATTGAAGTTTCTGGTATGGGAACAAGTGAAAATGAATCTACTATATCTACAGCTTTAATTAGTGTAATGATTAATGATAATGAAACTGCTCCAGAAGATAAAGAATATTTTGTTGCAAATTGGAAAACAGTTGATATTAATGCTACTACTGGAGGTGTTTTAGGAATTGGGGACACTTACTTATATTCTTTAAACATTTTTATGCTTACTATTTTTGCTTTTGTAACTGTTTTTCTTTTATTCTTTCTGGCAATTCAAATGGCAAAAAGAATTATGGAAATAGCCCTGTTTAAAATAATTGCACCTTTTTGCTGTACTAGTTTAACTAATAATAATTCAAAGTCT
>CAJOQL010000097.1 GCA_905236935.1 uncultured Bacilli bacterium | reverse complement strand
TTCTAATTGGGTTTCGTTAAAACAATTATACGACTTAAGTCTTTTTTTATATATAGAAATGTTTCACATCTATTGTATAACAACAGTATTTAACAACTTTTTCTCTAGCCCTTAATGAATTTTTGTCGAGCATTCTATCATTATTAATAACATTATTTTCTTTTCTAGTTATATCTATAAGGTACATTATAAACCCTCCAATTCATATTCTAATTCTTTTTCAATACTTTTTTGTTCTCTTTCATATTCATACATTAAGTGTTTATTAGCTCTATTAATAAAAACCTTGTAATTTAATTCTTTATAAAAGTTTTTATTTTTAAATTTACTATATCGTTCAAAATCATAGCCTAATTGCTTTAGTATTTTATAATATTCACTAATACTAATTTCCATATTAGAATTTTTACTAGTAGTTATTACTGATTCTAAATCATTATTATAATTAGAATTATTCATCCAATTTTTAAATACTTTTGAAATTTGATGAGAATTTAAACTACATAAAGTACATATCTTATAAAGACTCTTTCCTTTAGAATCAATATTATATTCATTGCTTTTAAATTTCATTTCATAAATGTGTTTTTTTAGAAAAGTTATTTCTCTATCAATAGCATCTTTTGAATCATAGATTTTAAAGTTATTTAATATTTCATTACCTATTTTAGAATATAATTTATTCTTTTGATCTTCAATATATTTATTATTTTTATTAGCCTCAGAATATCCATAGTTGGCAATTAATTCTTTTTGATGTTCTTCTAATAAATTATAGTAAAACTGATAATTTGTTTTTATAGGATCATTCATTAAAATATAATCAATTATAAAATTAAGTTCAGTTCTATAACTATCCATATTTTTAGAGTTATATTGTAATCTACCTTTTTTTGGCAATTTGCTATATAACTCTAATAGCATTTTATTTAAATCTCTTCTATATTTATCAGGAAATAGTTTTTGATTTTTAACTTTTGTAAGTTCATCTATAGAGATAAGATTTGTAATATTTTTAAATTGATTATCCCTTAATTCATAGAACTTTGTATTATCTATTAAATAATTATTAATTACACTTTTTAATTCCTTAATATTAGCTTGTGGAATAACTTTAAAGTGATTATGAATTTTATGTTCGAAAAATACTAAATGAATGTGGGGATTATTTGTATTGCGATGAAGCCCAGCAAACCAAGAAACATTATTTAAATCAAATCCTAAATTTACTAAAAATGTAGGCATAATTTTTTTACTTAAATCATAAAAATCTTTTTTAGTTATTAAGCCATTATTAAATGCAAAATTTTGATTAAAAGAAATAACCATATCCCAAATTAGCCCCTTATCATCAATAACATTATTAAGTAAATCGCCAAGATTAATATCGCCGTTATCTGTCCACAAAAAATTTTCTTCTTTTTCTAATAAGAAAGAATCATTGTCAGAATAATTAAGATAATCAACAAGTGAATTATTCTGATCTAATGGAACACTATCCGCTTTTTCTTTTTTAGAAACATAAGAACCCCATCGTTTAATACTCAATCCACGATTAGCAACATTTTGATATCTAACCTTTACAATAATATTACTCGTACTCATTTATTCCTTTTTCATTTTTCTTTGCTGACTGACTTCTGATATTTTTTATAATTTTTTCACGAGCAATTTCCGTAATAGGATGATTCACAAAACTAGTTTTAACATCCGCTTTAGTTTGTGGAATTTTTAAATGTTTCATAAATAAGTCCAATATTTCTATTAGCATTTCGCTATTAAAATTATTTTTATTTAAAACCAACATTTCTTGTTTATGATATTGTTCATAACTATTTTTAAATGCTAAATCTATTATTTTCATTAACTGCTTTTGACTATCATTTAGATCCTCATTTTCTGCTCGATCTCTTAGGGTATTTACCATAAGTGCAGATAAAGATTGATTATTTTTTTGTGCTAATAATTCTAATTTCTTTTTTAAATCTGGATTTACTCTACAGGATAGAAATTCATTTTTCATATTAAGATTCCTTATCAATTTTAACTAATAATAATTTAAGATTTTTAACAACAAAATCATTTATAGCACGTTCCACAAACTCTTGTTGAGAAATATTTTTTATAATAAGCAACTTTTTAAATGCATCAAATAAATCATTATCAACTCTCACTTTTAGATAAGTAAATTCATTATTATTATTCATAAAACAACACCTCCATATCTCCTAAATTTATGAACAATTTTTTTAGATTTTTCTTTAATTTTTTGCCCCAAACCCTTAATGACTTTTTAACAGGATAATGTGTATCACAAACAACTTGCCAGTGGCAAGTTTACCCCATAATTAAAGAGATTGTAAGAAATAGGGCTGTATTACATATTTTGGAATGTACTTAATATGTATTACATCATCAATGCCTTAAATAAAGGGATTGATAAAAAATGTATTACCAAAGTAATACAAAAAACAGGCTTTTTTAAGCCATTTTGTGTCCAATTATGGTACAATTTTGTCCCAAAAATTGTGGCATTATAATTAATCGTTAAAGACCATTAATTATATCATAAGGATCAAGTAAATATTTTTTATCAAAAGATGGAATAGGGGATAGAATTGCTAAATGTAAATGATATCCAGTTGATGAACCAGTAGTTCCAACACTAGCAATCTGTTGACCGGCTAATACTAATTCATTTTCACTTACTACAATTGAATCATCTAGCAAATGTCCATAAACACTATAATATATAGTACCATTTAAATCATGTTTTAAATATATATGATTCCCAAGACCAGTATCAGATAAAACAATTTTATAAACTATTCCATCCCCAATAGCTAGAACTGGTGTCCCCATAGAAGTTGCTAAATCAATCCCAGAATGATGTTTAATTTCACCACTACCAAAAGGATCATTTCGATAACCAAAATGTGAAGATATTCTATAATTAACATCATCAGCAAATGGCTTTTGAAATTCACCAGAAGCAATTATTGTAGGATTATTACTTGTAGCACCAAC
>CAJOQL010000096.1 GCA_905236935.1 uncultured Bacilli bacterium | reverse complement strand
TAGGAAGTACTTCAACATCATATCCCCAATTATGAATACTAGCCATTACATATATGATATTATTAATTCATTACTTGTTCTAGAGCAAGCAACATATAATCTACGAAGAGTTTCATCCATATTTGTATATGGTTGACCAGTGGCACTAAAAATAATATCAGTTGCATCAACAAACACATTTTCATATGTACTACCTTGACTCTTATGACTCGTCAAAGCAAATCCATAATCTAAATCTCTACTATATGCAATTCTGTCATTGCGTATAATATTTTGTGCAATTAGATAATTATTCTTAAAATCATAATATTTTTTCCATTTATTTGCTCTAGTTCCACCATTAGCCATTTTAGCATCTCTAGATAAATCATCAAGAGTTTTTATATACTTTAAAATAGTAAATTTATCTAAGTGATTAATTATAAATAATGGCTTTGTAATTTGACCACCATTTACCATTTGAAATCTAATAGAATATCCTTTTAATCCATAAGCAGCATCTGTATAATTTACTATATCATTTATTATATATTCTTCAGAATTATTAATAATTACAGATAGAAATTCATCAACAAGAGTTACATAACTCATCATTAAATCATCTTTAGTGATAAATTGATGTTGAGCATCATCTATAATTATATTTCTGATATAGTTATTCCATAAACTTACTCTGGAATTAGTATAAGCAATAAGTTTATATTTGTTTATATTTTTATGATATGCAGGATCTATAAATCTATTATTAACAATCTCAGAAAATACATTACTATTTACAATAGAATATCCTTCTCCTTTTCCATTATAGAACTCTTTACCTCTATTTTTAGCAATAAAATTAATACTGTTATGAGTTCCCATTCTAATATCTTTGCGAATTAAATCTAACAAATATAAAACAGGATTATCATCTCCTTGTCTTACTATTTCAGTAAGATGAAATATTTTATTGCAAACATAAAAAGCAGTACTTCTATGCTCTTCTGGAGGAGGAAGCTGATTATCATCTCCGCAATAGATAATTTTTATTTGTTTAGCTCTACAAGTATCATCAATATATTTTACAACTGATGCAGGAAGCATACTAGCTTCATCAACAACTAAAAGAACTATATTATCTAATTTTGGTTCTGCAACAGGTCTAAACGCAGGATTATTTGGATCAAAATCAACAAGACTCATATTTGGTCTAAAACCAAAAGTAGATTGAAAAGTATAAGTTTGGGCATTATCCATAGCCTGACTAAATACTCTACAAGCTTTATGTGTAGGAGTACAAAATCTTATTACAGAATTTGTATATTTACAATTATTTATAACATATTTTAGTATAAATGTTTTTCCTACACCAGCAGGCCCAACAAGACCATAAATATATTTTCCATCTTCAAAGGGCTTATCAATAAATTCACTTAATCCTTCAACAGCAAGTTTTTGACCTTCAGTGAAAACAATATTTTTAATAGCAGGAGCTTCTTGTTTTCGTTTTCTTTCTCCCTCAATAGGGAGATTTTCTATATTAATCATTATTATGTAACATCATATAATTTATTCTTATTTCATTATAATTATTTTTATAGAATAAAAAACATTCTTTTGCTTTATAACTATCTATATCTATAAGTTTCTTAAAGTCAAAAACTTTTGTTTTATCCTCTAGGGTAATAATATCCCCAAAAACTCCTATTCCAGGAGCAAAAGGAATATATCCACGACCACAAACAACAGGATTAAGGGTTTTACGCTCCAATCTTCTACCTTTAGATAGTTCAATAGCATAAAATTTAGAACATTTTACTTTATAACTTTCTTTAGTAAAGGGATAATGAACATCTCCAGATTCATTTGTAGCAAAATAATTACCATTAATATCTATTTCACAAATCATAGCAATATTTTTCTCTACATTTGGATCAGTAATATTTCTTTTAATAGTTTTTGGCTTTTTAGTATTTTCAAGATATGGTTTTAAATCTATTTTTAACATATTATTTTCTAATATTTTTTAAAATATTATTTATTTCATTATCAGATAATAATTTTGTTCTATAAAGTTTAACACCACCACTGGATACTTCTCCAAGATTAATTATCCAAGGAAATCCTTTTAGTTTAACATTATAAGTATTGGCTATAACATGAGATTGTGGGAGTACTTCATCTATACTTGGTTGTTCATATTCAGCAAGATCATGTTTACAACAAAGTATAATAGGTGTTGTATATACAAAATCATTACGCCAATCCCAAATACTATGAATATTAATCTTAGGATAAGCTTTATCAATAGGGCAGTGATCTTCACACTGCTTTATAGGATTATTAATAAATGAATTATAAAATAAAGTAGGGTTTTTATCAATATTACATAAAGTAATACCTTTTATATTACATTTATGAATACAATTAGCACAAATACTATTTTGCTGGCATTCCTTCTTTACAGGGGAATTGGTTGTAAGCTTTATCATTATTCATAACATTTATAATCATATTTTTAAGTGCGTCAGCTTCTTTAGAATTTTTACAAGTAAGTATAATTTTAGTACCAGATTTAAAATTTAATCCAACATTATTACTAAGTCTACCAGTTTTATCGTTTGCTAAATGAAAAACACCTTCTAGTTCTTCACTACGAAATGCAGAATGACCATTAGTCGAAATTATAAGTGCCATAATTGTTTATTTTTTAATATAGATAGTTCTTTTTTCTATAATTGTCCATCCCGCATATTCATAATGCGGTAAATCACCACATTCTTCTTTATTTAATTCTTTTGCAGTATTAAAAACTTCATTTGTTATATCGTTAAAAGAAATATTTTTATTACGAGTTACTATAATTTCATATTCAGAAGTATCTATTTTAAAATTATCAGTAGCAAAAACTTTATATTTATAAACAATTCTGATTTTAAAATAATAATTTACATTAACCATAATTTTTAATTTTTGTGAGTTTTCGATAATTTGGCGATGTTTAATGCATTTTTAACTGAAATTGGTATAGTTACTCATTTTTGCCGTATAAATTGATTGTGGCTTGCTTGAAGCATCAATTTTGGCAAATATAGAGAGTAAATAAAAGCCGGACAACTTATAATTGAAGTCCGGCTCTATCAATAAAACAATACCTTATTTTAATATTATTATTACTAATAATGTTGGTTGAAATATCAGGATTCGAACCTGAACTGAGAGAACCAAAATCTCTAGTGCTACCATTACACCATATTTCAATAAAAGTAGATGTAAACTCCTAGTTGTGTCATCCAATCTTTTACTATTTTTAAGTTAATAATAAATGCAGAGCAATTACATCTACTAAATATACAAATAATAATTATAGTTTAACTAATAAATTATTTTAAAAGTTCTTTAATACTTTGAAATCTATATTCACATTCTGTTTTAGTATCAAATGTTTCTTTTATTTGACATCCAGATTTTAGAAAATATTTAATTTCAAATTCTTTTTCAACAGTATTATATCCTTGAACAATATGTTCAACTTCTTCAATATTTATTAATCCATCACCATCAGATGTATCTATAAATAATGCAAGAGAAGTTTCATTTTGTAAACTACTAAAATAATTAAAATATTTAATAGAAACTATAATTATACAAATAATTAGCACTATAAAAATACAAATTGCTATAAATATAACGGTATTCATATTTTAAAACTTGTTTAAATATTCAGTATCATGATTAATAATATACTGTGCTTTGACTCCAAAATTAGTGAAAGTTTCAAAATCTTGTCTTGCAAACCTTATTTGTCTTTTTGTTTCTTTTAAAGCCCATTTATAAGCTTCTTTTTCTAATTTTGCTTGTATATATTTATAAGCTTTGTTTAAATCAAATTTATCTTCAGGTTTAAGAGTAATTTTTGTATTAAATTTTTTACTTATTATTGTTCTCCATTCATTTTTAGTAAATAGTTTAATTGTAGCAATAATTTTTCCTCTAGTAATAGTACCATTTGTGGTAATTTCAAGATTACTAAATTTTAACTTAATCATAATTTAGGATTCTTTTTAATAAGTTTATTAAATTCTTTATCATCTATTATTTTACAATTTTTTCTATAAGCTTTATCTTGTTCATTATAATGTTCAAGACAATTTTCATAACTACCAGAAAACTTTTCTTTTCGTGTAATACGATTGATAATGTGATAAATTTTAATATTAGCCATATAGGTTTAAATGTTAATAATTTCGGTTAAAAAAGTATAACTCGTTTCACAACGAATTATACTCATATTAGTGGCAATAGGTGCGAATAAAAGACCTCAGTTTAGTTTGAATTAAATATGTACAGATTGTACTTGTTCCTATAGAGATACCACTAATAATAATATATATTTTATAAATAATAATCAAATCATTAGGAGAATTAATAGAGGTTATTCCTCATAATTTAATAATTCTCCTATTTCATTGAGCAATTAAATAATTGTGCTAAGCATCCAAGACT
Organism: uncultured Bacilli bacterium; assembly: GCA_905236935.1. The sequence goes on along the minus strand of CAJOQL010000096.1, from coordinate 4,387 downwards.
ATTTAACTTCTCACTATTGTAGTAGTTCTTATTTTTCTTATAGCATCTACAACTACTATAAGATTATCAAGATTAAAGTCTAATTTAATTATAATGTTTACGAGTTTTTAAATAATTTCTATGATATTATTATAAATTATTTTCATTTTACAAATATCCAAATCATTACTCCTAATATATTATATGCCCAATTAATATACCATTTTTGAGGCCAATTTAAATCAACATCTTTACATCTATTCATAATATTGTTTAATTCAAGAAATTCAGCAATAACATAAATAAAATTATGAACAGCCCACTCAAATTTAAGAGAAACTAATTTTCTATTTTTAATAACATTATTGTTTGGATATAAGATTTTAATGTTATTAAGAAATGTATCAAAATATTTTTTTCTAATAGAATAAGAATTTTGAATATTAATATTATTTGAACTAGGTGTAATATGATGATTATCTATTTCCATATTTATTATATATTTATTTATTTTAGTGCCCTTGACGAGATTCGAACTCGTACGAACTTTTTCAGCTCAAAGGATTTTAAGTCCTTCATGTCTACCATTCCATCACAGGGGCTTATAAAATTAATAGTCTAAAAGTATCTTTGTACTTCAGTACTTTAACTAACTATTATGGTATTGATATTAATATTTTATCTAATACAGTTTTTAATACTACATATACCAACAGTATTACACTAAATTCTCTATATGGTAGGTATATGAAATAATTGTAAATTCTATTATAATAAATTTGCAACTTTATATATAATATTATTTATTTTTATTTCTACCAGAGTAGTTATTTATTTAAATACACTATTTTTTAAATCTTCTTTAGTTGCATAAATATCATCTTCTTTAAATTTTCCACCTTGAAGACCGTTTGCAAGATTATATGATATCCCATATGTTATTTTCTTATCATTATTTATGCCAGCATTAATAGCAATAGTGTGTACAAAAAGTTTAAGGGGGCTTATTATCTTTCATAACCCAAACTTCTTGACCAGGATTATATTTAACTTCAATTATCATTTTATTAAAATAATATTATATTTATTTATTTATTTCTGCAATAATTTCATTAAATCTTGTTTCTTGTTCTTCTTTAGTAGTATATATTTCTTTTATAATAGAACTACTAGTACTTAATTGTAGATTTATATCATAAAAGTTTTTGTTATTTCTTACATAATTTATTTTATAAATATTAACTATAAAATTAATATTTATCATCATACCAGCAAATTCTATAAACATATATTTCTTTTTAATTTAGGAATAATATTATTAAATCTTTTATCTCTTTCTTCTTTACTATCATATTTTTCAATGAGTTGATTATTATTTGTTGTTATACAATATTTATTTCCCTCATTAAATTTATAGATAGTAATTATATGATTAATATTTATATTTTTATTAGCAAATTTTATAAACATAGTTCTAAATTATTATAAGTAAATTTATTTATTGTTTTTCTAAGTTTGCCATTAGCATCAATATTATGATGAACATCTAGATGATAAACATATCTATTAAATGATTTTTCAGCTTCTTTATAAGCATCTTCTTTATCATTAGCAATAATTGTAGCAGTAACAGTTGTTCCAAATTCAGGGCCTAATCTAGTATTATATACATTAGCTTTAAAATTATACATCATAATAAATTATTTTCTTTAACTATATCAATAACTTTATAATAAAATGCTAACCATTCTTGGTGTGTAACACCAGCAGGACATAATCTAGCAGCTACATCAAAACAATTATTATATTGTTTATATAATTCAATAATTTTATTTTTCATAATTAGGTTTTCTTATGTATCCAATAGTATTACCAAGTCTTAGTTCTTTAAAATTATCTCCGTATTCTTTTTTAATAAAATTATTGATATCTTCTAATGTAGGAGTATTAGTTTGATCTACAGCATATTCAAAAATATCATTGTTTTTAGTAACAACATAAATTGTTGGTAGCTTTATACAAATCATATTATTATTTATTATATTATTGATATCAGAATATATTTTTTGATTTATTTTTGCGGCTCTAACAGGATTCGAACCTATGACCTCTTAATTTATATTAAGTTTAACCACTACTAACAACTTATTTAATTAAGTGCTCTGACCACTGAGCTATAGAGCTAAACCAGCAATAATAAGTGTTTCACAACAACTATAAAAGCAATAATACAAAACTACAACCAAATTATCTTCAGAATGAAGATTAGTGATTCCAACAAGACTTGAACTTGCAACCCCTGCATTAAAAGTGCAGTGCTCTACCAATTGAGCTATGGAATCAAATACTAGTAGGCATTTCACAACGACTACTAGCCAATGTAGCGCAATACTATGTATAATAGTAGATATTTATAGTTACACTACCATTAACTTATTTTCTTGATTCAAATCTTTTCATATATGCAAAATATGCAGGACTATTTAAAGATTCATATACCATTTCACCTAATGTACGGCCTTTACTGCTATTAGGTTCTTTTTCAAGAATAAAAGTTTTAGTTACCTTTTGATTGGTGCTTCTAGCAACACCATTGTTAATGGTAATAGTTTTTGTATATTTTCTACGAGTAATTTTTCCTCTAGAATTTTTATTTGTTCTCATCTGAAATTATGTATTATTTCGTTTAAACTAACTCTTTTATCATAAAGACTACCTATATTTTTAGGCTTAGGGCCATCTTTATAAATATAGGAATGTGTTCTTAGTTTTTTTAATTCTTCAGCTTTTTTATCAGCATATTGCTTGAGTTTAGCTTGTTTAAACTCTTCAGTAGAATCATTAGGAATCTCAATCCAAGTCCCTTTATCAACTTTAAGCAGCATAACTAATATTTTTTATCAGACAGATCATCATCAATATAACCAAAATTTTGGTCAATATATTGCTCAAGCTCTTCATCTGTCATAGTTGAAGTATCAACATCATCAATGTCTTTATGAAGATAATCAGAGTTTATATTTGTTGTCTGCTTATCCATAATGTTATAGTTTAAAAAGAATACTAGTAGTAACAAGCAAAAGCAAAGGTGATATGCTAAAATTATTATATGTTATATAATTACTACTAGTATTCTAATTTATATATTAAAAGTCAGTTTTAATTTCATAAGCATTTGCAAAAGCACCAATGGTTTGACTGGCACTGCCGCTAAACTGCTCAAAACTATCTACAAGACTCTTAATAAAGAAAGGTTCTTCAAAAAGATATTCTGTTGAAAGACTGTTACCATTAACATTCTTTGTAACTTTAAATTTGTTCCAAAGAAATTCAACATGAACCTTATCTTCTGCACCAAGCTTGCCTTCTTTAATAAGATGAGAAATAATATTCTTAGAAGTAAACCTTCTAATTTCTGCATTATTTTTAACAAGAAGGGCAAGTTCAACAGATTCTTTGCCAAACTTTTCAATAGCTTTATTTATAATATCAGCACCATCACTCTTTACATAGCTGCGAGGGCTTTTATTAAAATGCCTTTCTTTATTAGATTCTTTACGCAAAGCATTAGCTTGCTCTTCAGGGAGCATATCTGCAATTTTAGTCATAATTTTAATTGTATTATTATTTATATTTATATAAGTATTGTTACTATTTATAAAGCAAGATAATAAGAATAAATGAAAAATCCAAATTATTTTTGAAATAATTTAGTTAAATCAACATTATTCTTGCCTTTGGCTCTAGTAGTATATCTATATTTATTACCTTTCTGCCATTTAACAAGTTCAATATATTCACTTTTGGCAGAATATTTTTTATAATTGGCAGCAGATATTGATACATCACCAATACCTTCAATCGTAAACCAATATTTTGGATTACCTTTAGTTGTAGTACCAGCATTGACAGTTAAGTCAAAGGGCATAATAACAGCCTGAAGCTCTACCCATTTATCTTCATTAGCATTGACTTCTTTGGGGGTTTCAATAGCTTTTGCGTAATTTGTATTAATCCCGGTTAGCAGGAATATACTGAGTATAAAAATTATAATTCGTTTCATATTAATCTGCAATCATATGGATCTTAGCACTATCAGCGCCATTTGTAAAGCTAACAAATCTACGAGTAAGAGTATTGAAAAATCCAATACTTGTAGCATTTTCAAACTTACAAGGATGTTTCGGAAAACTTCCTAAATTGTAGCAAGGCTTAAGTCCATTACTTTTAGCATAATGAGGCCAAAAGAAATAAGTCTTAGTTTCTTCGTTATACTTAATTTTACCTGTGATAACGATAACAGGTATAAAAGCTGCACGAATGCGCTTAAATAAATTAAACATAATGTTTGTAATTAAATTGTTAATAATATTATAAATAATCCGAAGATTATGAGTTCATTAACTTT
>CAJOQL010000095.1 GCA_905236935.1 uncultured Bacilli bacterium | reverse complement strand
TCAAAATTTTCTTCTAAATTTAATATTTTTCTTAATTTATCATCATTTTTTATTAGTTCAATAAATCTTTTAATAAATTTACTATCATTATTTTTATTATTAACAGTATATTTATATTTGAAAACTCCACCATTATTAATAGTTTCTTTTTCAGCATAATTTAATGCATCTTCAAAATAAGTGCTTAATTTATTAGTTGCATAAATTATATTTTCCATACTTATTTCTGCACTATATAAATTATCTTTTTTTAGTTCAGTAAAAATATTTTGATTTAAAGGATAAGATAATAAATCAATATTTAAATCATTAGATTCAATATAGGCTGTATCGGCATTAATATATAAATTTAAAGGTATTAAAGCATCATTTTGTTTTAAATTAAGTCCTAAATCCATATAGTCATCTTTAACTGATAAAATATATTTATAATCAAAAGCTAAATTATTAAAATTATTAATATCACTTATATTAGTTGTAATATTTGCATTGCCAGTTAATTTCATATAGTTTTTATCTAAACTGAATTTAGTATTATAATTATCATTTTTTTGTATTGCTTTAGTTAAATGTTCTATTTTTTTAATGGTCCTACTCATAAAATAGTCAGCAGTTAGAGTTTTTTTCATAAATATAAAGAAACCAGCTGATATTAAAAGAAGAACTAAGAATAATATTAAAAATACCTTTATTCCTTTTTTATTTTTCTTATTTATTTCCTTTGATTCTTCCATAACACTCACTATCCTTAATTTAATTATAGCTTTTTAACTATGTTTTTTCAATTATTTTTTTGATGCAGATATATAATAATTACTACTATTATATTGTTCAATTCTTTGTTTTTCCATATAATAAGCATCAATTAAATCTTTAAGATTAGTATTAAATCTAATTATACCACTATTATTAGAGAAATAATCAGCATAGCCTAAATTATAATCATCCATAAATCCTTTTAAGATAAGAATTAAAGCATCTAATTCTTCTTTTGAAACAACTATACTATTATCATTTAAAGATTGGATATTTAAATATACTTCATCTTCAATTAAGATATCTTGAATTTCATTTTCTTGATAATTTCTTTGATTTATTGAATTTATTGATTTTTTAATTATACCAACTACAATTTTATCTAAAAACTCTTCTTCAAAGTACTTAGCATGAATAGTTGCATATCTATCATTTAAAGAAGAAATACTATGTTTAGATTTGCGAAGAAATGTTAGAATATTATTTTCATTAATTTCTATGTCTTGGAAACTATTATTATAATAAGAGTTAAAATAGGCATAAATTATCTTTTTTAATGTTGTTCTAATAATGATTCCAGTAGCTAAAAAACTAGTTTTATTATCAAAAATAAGTCCCTTTGAAATACCATCTTTTTCACAAAAGCTACTGAATTTTCTAACAACGTAATCATAAGTATCGTTAAATATATACATAAAAGAGTTCTTATATCTTTGATTATAATCTTCTACATAATCCTTATCAATTAACATAAATGGCTCATTTTTTTCATATTCTCTAAAAAAGTGGATATTATAATTAAATTCAATATCATCTATTTTTGATAAATTAGGAATATCTTGTAATTCTAGACTATCTATTCGATCATTAATAAGTCTTGGTATAAATTTTTCAATTAAATATAAATAAAAGTCTCCTTTACCTAAATCTTTATTGAAACTATCAAATCTTTTCTTTTTATTATCAATTTTTTTATAAAAATTTTCCATTATAAACCTCCTAAAATTAATAATTATTTTAACATACTAAATAGTGCTTAACAATAAAATAGAATTAGAAAAATTAATTTCTAATTCTAAATGTTTTAGGTGCAAGAAATCTTACTAAAATAAGAGCTATAATAGAATAAGTAATACTAAATACTATTGTACATATTGCATAAGTTAAATTTGGCACTTCTATTTGAATCATATAATAACATGCTAAATAAGTAAGTCCTTGAACTATTTTGTAAGTACCACTTTTAATTTCTGTATTAGCATTATAAGGTTGCAATAAATAATACATTACTAAATAATGAATAGAAAAGAAGATGCTCATTGAAATAATAGATACAAATAAAACTATATAATTTAGATAATTATTGGTTCCACCTGTTAGAAATAATATTGTTGGAAGACTAAGCGCTATAATACTAGCTGGTCTTAAATTTAAACCTATTAAAGTTTTAAGTCTTTCTTTAAATAATCCTAATATAACACTAGGTCTTCTAAAAAAGCGATATGTAAGCATTGAATGATCACAATTAATAAATAAACACTGAGTTAAAACGGTTCCTCTATTCAAATAATACATAATAAAAATAAAATATGGTAAAACTTTAAGGGGTGCTTTATTAATTTCTTCTTTTGTTTCAGGAACAAATAAGATTAAAAGAATAGCTAATATAAAGAGTCCTAATAAAGTTAAACTTTGAATATTAACAGTCTTAGTTAGAATTTTACGATGTCTTTTAACAAATAATTCATGAAAGTAAGCATATCCTTCTTTGGTACTATCATATTTAGAATTATATTCTATTTGTTTTTGAGTATTTTCTCTTATAATTGCTGTATTAGTTAAGGTTTTAGTATCTGCTTTCTTTAATATATTCTTATATAATTTTAAATAATCATTATATTTAAGTATTTTAATAAAACTATAAATTGCTAAAGGAATTAAAATAAGTAGTATTATTAAAAATAATTTATTTGTAATATAAATATTTAAAAGTGGTAAAACTATTCCTAAAGCTAGAAAGATTATAATTAAAATTAATGCTTTGCTTCCATCAGTTAGAGATTCAAATTTTTTTCTTTTTTCTAGATAAATAATATTTATTCCCATCATTGTAACTTTTGCACTTATAATAAATAAAGGAAATAACATACCTATAAATAAAGGTAAATCTAGTAATAAAGAACCAATAATTGTTAAAGGTAAAAATCCTATATATGTTCTAAGTAAGAAATAAATATAACTACTTAGAGCGTATTTTTTTGCATCCATTTTCATGAGTATTACACCATAATAATTATCATTAGATGGCTCAAATAAAAAATTTTTATTTATCGTACCAGCAAAAGTAAAAAATATTAAAATATGTAAAATATACTTTCCTTCACTACCTTCAAAAAATAAACTAGTAAGCATAAATACTAAAAATAAATATACTATTTTACCAAGAAATAATGAACTAATTTCTCTAAAAATATTAAAAATATTTCCGAGAGTTTTTATATTAACTTCATCATACCAATCACCAGGTATTAACTTTTTTATTAAAGGAATTCTTTTTAAGGAATAGATAATACTATTAATTTTATATGCTGTTTTAAGTTTAAAAGCATTTTTAAATGTATCTATCATTTTATTTCTCCTTTAAAGAGGCAATTATTTTATTTTTATAGTGTTCATTATCAAGATTTTCTTTATCAATTTTCTCTAGAACCCCTTTATTTAATATAACAATTTCATCACATAAATCTAAAGCAAGTTCTAAAATATGAGTTGAAAAAATAATTATATGATTTTTCTTTATTTCTTTTAACATATCTTTCATTTCTTCAGCTACTACTACATCTAAAGAAGTAAGTGGCTCATCTAAAAGTAAAATATTGGGTTTAGAAATAATATTTACAAGCATTTGCATTTTATTTTTCATTCCATGGGAATAATCTTTTAATAGTTTTTTACTGTCTTCTTTAGTAATTTTAATATATTCTAAGTATTCATCTATTGTTTTTAAATCTTCGATTCTTTCTTTATTAATATCAATAAAGAACTTTAAAAATTCTCTTCCAGTTAAGAATTCTGGTACATTAGGAGTAGATACTACGTAGCCAATATCTTCAGCTTCTAATGGTCTACTATTATTTTTTTCTTGAATATAGAACTTTCCTTCATCTATTTCAATATCTTCATTTAATGAATTAAAAAGAGTCGTTTTACCAGCACCATTACGTCCAAGTAAACCATATATTTTTCCTTTTTCAAAAGTAAAATTAATACCTTTTAATACTTCATTTTTATCAAATTTTTTCTTTAAATTTTCAATTACTAATTCCATATTTTTTACCTCATTACTTAAAGTATAACATATTTTATAAAAGCATGATATGATTTATAAGATTTAAAACTAATATGGATATTTAGAAAACTAATGATTTAGTTACAAAAAATTATACTTTATAAAATTAAATTTTAATAATGAATATTAGTCAATGATGTGAAACATAAAAATTATAAAATGACTTAGTTGCATAACTGAGTTTTTTTTATGAATTAAGAAGTTT
>CAJOQL010000094.1 GCA_905236935.1 uncultured Bacilli bacterium | reverse complement strand
ATACTTCATAACATATATTTCAGATTGCCTATCATTTTTTGATAAAGCTACAATTGATGAATAAGCTTCATCACTACTAGGATAACTGCCTATATCATAATATTCAGGACAGTCAAATGATAAACCATTTTTATTAATGTGTCTTGTATTTACCATTGTATTTCCTCCACTTTTTCCACTATTAAAACTATAACCACAAAAACCACAATTTATAGCTGACCCATTTAATCTATGTCCACATTCAGGACAATATTTTGAACCGCTACTGGATACGTAACTAGAATAAGAAGAAGTATATCCCGCAAATTCATGATTACAATATGGGCATTTTTTCGCTACTTCATTTATTCTATGTCCACATTCAGGACAATTTTTCCAGTTAACTCCTGAAGTACTATTGAAATTAGTAGCAGGCCTTTTAGCTTGATTACTTACATAAGAATCATTTGAATTATTAGAATTGCCTCCACTACCTAATGCCGCACATATTACTCCAATTATTATCATTATTACTATAATTAATAGGATTGACATTTTTACCTCTAATTATTATCATGTTTGTTTTATTTTGGTTCTTATAAAATTTCCAATAAAAGTACCGACAAGTCCAGCTATAATACATAAGAAATAATATTCTGGATGATATGTAGACATATACTCTATACTATCTAAGAAAATAGCTATTATAATAGATACAAGAGCACCATAAATTAATGCAAACTTAATACCATTTTTACATAAGTAACCAGAAATTATAGTACCCAAAACAAGACAATAACTAACACCTTTTGGAAACATGGCATCTACTGAAAGAGATACACCGAATAAACCTGCTCTCATTAAAAACCAAATAATGAATGTTAAAATAATGCCTGCAACGATAGGTAATATTTGCATTTTACTCATTATATCATCAGTAGTAAAATTATTTTTATTTATTATTTCATTACTAGAATTAGAGGTATTATTTTCATCAGACAATGCTGTACCACAACTTGAACAAAACTTAACTGAATCATCTAATTCAGTTCCACATTCAGTACAATAAATTTTTCCCATTTAATCACCATTGTATATATCTGAATTAAATCTAAAAATAAAAGTTAGTAGATGTTATTTTCATCTACTTGAGATATATTAATTTTTATTCATATTATTCCAGATAGGAATAAAATAACTATTTAAAACCAGCATAAGTTAAAACTGCTTCAATATCTTCATCTTTTAAAATTTCCAATGCTTGTGTTTCACATTCATCAATTACAGTTTTAATATCCTCGGGTTTATCCCATACTTCTTGAAGAAGATCATATCCATATTCATCAGCTACACGTTTTAAAACATAAACTGAAAGATATACATCGTCAACATACCCATGGGGTCCATAAACTTGCTCTGGAATCACATCCATAGGGACTACATAATAACCAATAGCAACGCAAACATCTTTTCTTAAATTTTGAGAAATATCTTTCTCTAAAAGACCACAAAGTAGATTAAATAAACTAGGTCCATGATTAATAAATGAAGCATATTCGCCATTATAAACTTCTAAATTCTCAACTAAAGCATCATAATAATTTTTCATATAGCCTTCCATAAAACACACCTTTTTAATAGTTTTTACATTTCATCATACATTATAGAAATCATTAGTATTTATTAGATAACAATTTTCCTTGATTGAAATATCTCATAGCTATTTCAGGTTCATCAAGATCAAGATATATTCTACCTAATATTTCATAATTTACATCATAAGTTGGATCAATCAATATTCCTCTTTTTAAACAGTTTATTGCAATAATTGGTGGGGCTCCAGCATCCATAAATTTACAAGCTTTCATACCCCAAATTGCTGCAATAGTATATGAAACACCATCTTCTTCAGCTAATGCCATTGCTTCATCAAGATATCCAATTGAAGTTTCTAAATCATCACTTTTCAATCCTTTTTCGATTAATCCCTGTAATTGGTCTATTCTTTTATTAATAATTCTTTCGATTTCTGGGTCCATTTTATCTCTCCAATATTTTTTAAATTAAATTTAAATGTTAAAAATCTATTTGATTAAATGCAAATTTTTAATATCCTCCATAGCTATCAATCATGTTTAAAGCATCATAACACAATCGGATATTTTGTTTTATTGCAGGATCATTAGGGGCTAATTGTTCTGCTTGTAAGAAACACTCCAATGCTGCTTCATAACGGAAAGATTGAGCTAACATAATGCCACGTTCATTTAATTGCATTGCTCTTCTTTGTCGTTGTCCAGCAGCATTTGCCATTCCAACTGCAGCCCCTAATGCGAACTGTAAAAATCCCATAGTATTTACCTCCTCTAAATTATTCTATAATTATACTTTTTAATTGTTGTTCATCTGCTCCAATAATAACAACTAACTTATCTCCACTAACATAGGAAAATGCTCCTGAAGATTTAAGTACACCAGTATGTCCATTAATTGTTTTTTCAACATCATCGTACTCACGATTTTGACTTAAATCCCAATAAAAATTACCTTTTGCTGTCGAAACAGAAATGTCTATTGAATTACCTCCAGGACCTAAATAATCTCTATCATACGTTACTCTAGTACCCTTATTTTGGTTGTCAGTTCCTCCAATGGCTTTGTAACCTTCAGGGATTTTAAAATTGATGCCATAAATTGTGTCAGTAAAGGATGGAGAAAGAGTTTCTGAAGTATTTTCACTAACATCCGCATTAGGTGCAGTCATCATTGAAAACCCTACATACGCAACCACTATAAGAACACATATTATAAAAAATGCAGATATTCCTAAAAAGATTTTTGTAGTAGCAGAAAATTTACTATTATTTGCTTTTTTAGATATCTCTTTAACATTAATACCTTCATTTGAAGTCTTATTGTTATTTTCTACTTCATTAGATTTGAGAGGCATATTTTTATTATCTATTGGGGTACCACAACTTGAACAGAATTTAACAGTATCGTCTAGTTCTGTGCCACATTCTGTGCAATAAATTTTTCCCATATCATCACCCTTTTTAGAATAAGATTTAATTCTAAAATTTATTATTTCAAAATCATGTTTAATTAAACACAGTTTATTACTTCTAATATTATATCTTAAATCAATATTTATTTATAAATATCGATTTGATAACAAGATTCCATCACATTAAAATTTATTATATAATTTATATAAACTAAATAATAAAAAATATAATAAATATAAACTAATGTAAAAATTAAAAATGATAGGATGGTTATATGGGAATTACTGATTATATTAAAACTAGATTATTGAATAATAGGGTAGAACAGTACAACACTAAGCGCAGCTATTGGGGTGAGGATGAAAGGCAGCCTAGAACTGATGGAATAAATACTGGCCTTGATTTGATTGACGCACTTCCTCCAGTGATTAATAAAACTATAGCTAATGCACGTTATGCTGTTAAGCTTGACGGTTATACTTCAGGTATTTTGAAAAACAGAATTGATAAAGCTAATGTTAATATGGTTCTGGTGGACAAGGAAAACAAACTTTCCCAGGAACAGAAATTAACTTTAATCTTGTGGGCAAGAAAAATAGACATCAGTCAGGTTGCAAAAAATATCCTGCAGGGAGGAATGGTTGATGGGGAAGGTGTTATTAAACCTGTGGAGAGATGGGACAAGGACATTGGAAAATATATTAAGCCTATCTTTTTAGAAATCGGCGCACATGGTTATGGCCTTAAGAAAGAGTTTAATGATGATAATGAAGTGCAGTTATATCTTCATGAAATGCCTAAGGATGTTGTTAATGGGAGTCCTGAAGAGTTCAATAACTT
>CAJOQL010000093.1 GCA_905236935.1 uncultured Bacilli bacterium | reverse complement strand
TTCTAATTGGGTTTCGTTAAAACAATTATACGACTTAAGTCTTTTTTTATATATAGAAATGTTTCACATCTATTGTATAACAACAGTGATTATAGTTCTTTTTATTTTTTACTATAGAAAAGCATAATATAATTTGGTATAATAATTTATTGTAAGGAAGTGATAAAATGACTATATCGTCATTATGGGATATAATTACTAAGATTATTGATATTAGTATTGTATGGTTTATGTTTTACTATTTGTTAAAAAATTTAAAAAACAATGTAAAACTTGTTTTAATATTTAAGGGTGTAGCGATATGCTTAATTATTAAAATTATAAGTAATGTTTTAAATTTATATACTATTGGGATGCTTTTAGAATATGTTATTTCTTGGGGCCCTATTGCGTTAATAATTATTTTTCAGCCAGAAATTAGGACAATATTAGAAAGCATTGGTCGTAGTCAACTTTTAGGTAGACATAAAGTTTTAACAGTTGATGAAAGAGAAAGAGTTGTATTTGAAATTACGACTGCAATTGAATATTTAAAACGTAATCGTATTGGTGCTTTAATTGTAATTGAAAGAAATGTTTCTCTTCAAGAATATATAGAACCTGCTACTAAAATTTATTCTGATATTACAGCTCCATTATTAGAAGCAATATTCTTTCCAAATAATCCACTTCATGATGGTGGAGTAATTATTCAAGGAGATAGGCTAACTTGTGCAGGAGCAGTATTTAAAACCAGTATGAATCCTAATGTTAATAAAAAATTAGGTACTAGACATAGAGCAGCACTAGGGGTAGCTGAAGAAAGTGATGCTATATCACTTATTGTATCAGAAGAAACTGGAAGAATTAGTATTGCAGTAGATGGTAATATTAATTACAATCTAACTTTAGAAGAATTTAAGTTAATGCTTCTTGATGAGTTAAAACCTAAGATGGAAGTATTCTATGATGCTGATTCAGATGAAGGTGATATTGATGAGTAAGATATTTAAAAAGATTATAGGATTTTTTATAGGAATATATAATATTATTGATAAGTGTTTAATAGTTCCAATTAGTAGACTAATATATCGTTTAAATGAACTTATAAGAAATAATAGTGGTAAGATTGAGAGAATTTTAAATAGGCCTAATGTATTAATATATGTTTCATTATTTTGTGCAATAGGTATGTTTATGTTAGTTGATACTAAAAGTATATCTTTATTAAATGATGAAGCAGAAATACTTGCAGATCAAAAAGTTAAAGTTATATATAATGAAGAAGCTTTTGTAGTTGATGGAGTACCAGAAACAGTTGATATCACCTTAATTGGTCGTAAAAGTGATTTATACTTAGCCAAGCAATTAGGAGAACATGAGGTAGTATTAGATTTAAGTGGATACAGTACTGGTACATATAAAGTTAAGCTTAAATATAATCATAATATTGATACAGTTAATTATAAATTAGATCCTAGTACGATAAGTATTAAGATAAGCGAAAAAATAAGTGATGTTAAGGCTTTATCTTATGATTTATTAAATGAAGATAAATTAAATAGTAAACTTAGTATTAAGAGTGTAACTTTAGACCGTAATGAGATAATTGTTAAAGGTTCAGCAGATACTTTAGATAAAATTGCTAAAGTTAAAGCATTAATTGATTTAAAAGCAGCTGATTTAAAAGATAAAGGTACAACGACAATTGATTCAATTGTATTAGCAGCTTATGATAATGAAGGAACAGTTCTTAAAAATGTAGAAATAGTTCCAGCTAAAATAAGTGCTTCTATTACAGTAGATTCTTATAGTGCTGAACTTCCAGTTAAAGTAGTTACTGAAGGAAATTTAACAACTGGTTATGCACTTAGTAGTGTTAATAGTTCAGTTCAAAAAGTAACTGTATATGGTTCTGAAGAAGCAATTAATGGATTAAGTTATATTGAAGCTAAGATTAATGTTGATAACTTAAGTTCAGATAAGACATATAATGTAACATTAACAAAACCAGTAGGAGTTAATTATATGTCAGAGTCAAACGTAACAGTTGATGTAAAACTTGAAACTGAAACAAGTAAAGAAATTGTAGGAGTTGCTGTAAAACCTATTAATTTAGGAGATAGATTAAAAGCTGGTGCAGCATCATTAGATGATCAAAGTATTACAGTAATTGCTAAAGGAGCAAGTAGTGCTTTAGAAAAATTAGAAGCAAAAGATATTATTGCAACTGTAGATTTAAGTGGTTATACAGTTGGCACTCATGACGTTGAACTTAAAGTTTCAACATCAGATATTAGAGTTTCTGTAATACCAAAAGTATCTACAATTAAAGTAAGAATAATGAATGAATAACTTAGGCCTTTACAAATGTTAAAGTCTAGTGTTATAATTAATTTACAGATTTAAGTGGGCAGAAAAACCCACTTTTATTATTGCAAGTAGGAGGTTTATGCAAACAATATTAGATGAAATTAGGTCTTTAATTGAAGGACCAATGAAAGAAATGGATATTATAGTAGATTCAGTTGATTATGTTTTAGAAAATAATTATCATTTTTTAAAGATTGTACTTGATAAGGTAAATGGTATTGATTTAGATACAATTGTTGAAGCAACAAATGTGATTAATCCAATATTGGATGAACATGATTTAATTGAAGACGAATATATCCTAGATATATCTAGTAAAGAAAGAGGTTAAAATGAAAAGTAAACAAAAAGATGATAAAGAATTTAAAATGAATGGTAAAGAATTTATTACAGCTTTAAAAAATATAACAGCTGAAAAAGGTATTAGTGAAGATATAGTTTTTGAAGGTATGGAACAAGCATTAGTTACAGCTTATAAGAAAAATTTTGATTCAAAAACTAATGTTAAAGTATCTATTAATAGAGAAACTGGAGAAATTAAGGTTTATTCATATTTAGTAGTAGTAGATGATTATATTGAAGGGGAAGAAATTGTAGATGAAGAAGGTAATATTTCTTATACTGAACCTGAAATAAATGAAGATGCACAAATATTATTAGAAGATGCTGAAAAGATAGTACCTGGTATTAAAGTTGGTGAAACAATTGAAGAAGAAGTTACACCACACGACTTTGGTAGGGTTGCAGCATCTACCGCTAAACAAGTATTAACACAAAAAATTAGAGAAGCTGAAAGAAATAGTATTTTAGATGAATTTGCCAATAAACAAGATGAAATTATGGTAGGATTACTTGCTATGGAAGATAATAAGAACTATTATGTAGATTTAGGAAGAGCAAGAGGAATATTACCAAAGAGTGAAATGATTCCTGGAGAAACTGTTAAGATGGGTTCTAGCATTAAAGTATATCTTCAAAAGGTCGAAGCAACTACTAAAGGTCCACTTATTTTATGTACACGTAAAACAAATGGTTTTGTTAAAAGACTATTTGAAAGTGAAATTCCAGAGCTTGCTGATGGAAGCATTGTTTTATATAATGTTGCAAGAGAAGCAGGCGTTAGAAGTAAAGTTGCAGTTTATTCTGAAGATAAAGCAATTGATCCAATTGGAACATGTATTGGAGAAAGAGGAAGCAGAATTGCTAGCATTTTATCTGAACTTAATGGTGAAAAAATTGATTTAATTAAATATGATGAAGATGCAGCTACTTTTATTGCAAATGCACTTAGTCCTGCTAAGGATGTAATAGTTAATATTTTAGATAATACAAAAAATAGAGAGGCGCTTGCGATTGTTAATGATGAAAATTTATCATTAGCAATAGGTAAAAAAGGAATTAATATTAAACTTGCTAGTAAACTTACCAGATTTAGAATAAATGTTAAGACTTTGGAGCAAGTTACTAAAGAGGGAAATGAAGACTAAAAAAGTGCCAATGCGTATGTGTGTAGTAACTAGAGAAAAGTGGCCTAAACAAGAATTAATTAGGATAGTAAATTTTGAAGGTAATACTTTTGTGGATGTTACTGGTAAACATAATGGTAAAGGTTGTTATTTAAAAAAAGATGCAAATGTAATAAATGAAGCAAGAAAGAAAAAGATTTTAAATCATATATTTGAAACAGATGTATCAGATGATATTTATGATGACTTATTAAAATTAATTTAAAAAATATTAGAAAGAGGTGACTCTTTATGAGTATAAAAGAATATGCTGATGAAATGGGTTATACAGTTCAAGAGGTATTAAATAAGTGTAAGGAATTAGGTATACATGTATCTAATGCAAATGAAGTTTTAAGTGATGATGATTTTGTTACTTTAGATTTATCTATGAATTTAATTAGTACTGATAATGAAACTAATTTTGATGAAGAAGATGCTTTAGATGATGCAGTTGATGAATTATTAGGCGATCAAATAGAGGTATCTGAAAAGAAACAAAAATTAAAAAAGAAGAATTCTAATCCAATTAGTAAGAAAGATAATATTGATTATTTAAATAAAAAGAAAGCAATGTATAAGCATAAAGACAAGTTAAGTAGTAATAATGCTAGTGAAAATATAGTTATATATGAAAATAATATGACAGTATCTTCTCTTGCAAGTGCTTTAAATGTTAATGGAGTAGAATTAATAAAAAAACTTATGGGTCTTGGTACAATGCTTAATTTAAATCAAGTTATTGATTTTGAAACAGCAGAAATATTAGTTCTTGATTATGGCAAGACTTTAAAAAGAGAAGAAACTCAAGATATAACCAATTTTGAAGAATATGAAATTATTGATAGAGACGAAGATTTAATTAATAGACCACCAGTTATTACAGTTATGGGACATGTTGATCATGGTAAAACTACACTTTTAGATTATATTAGAAATGCTAATGTAGCAGCAGGAGAAGCTGGTGGTATTACTCAAGCAATTGGTGCATATCAAATAGATTATAATGGAAAAAAGATTACATTTATTGATACACCAGGTCATGCTGCATTTACAGAAATGAGAGCTAGAGGTGCTAGTGTAACTGATATCGTTATTATCGTAGTTGCTGCTGATGATGGAGTAATGCCTCAAACTAAAGAAGCTATTGATCATGCCTTATCTGCTAATGTTCCAATAGTAGTAGCAGTAAATAAAATTGATAAACCAGATAGCAATCCTGATAAAATAATGGAAGAAATGGCTGCACTTAATATTGTGCCAGAAAGCTGGGGTGGCAATATTCCATTTGTTAATATTTCAGCTAAGACAGGTCTTGGAATTGATAAATTACTAGAAACAGTTTTAACAATTGCTGAAATATCTGAACTTAAAGCAAACCCTAATCGTTACGCAGTAGGTACGGTTATTGAATCTAGAATAGATAAGAACATTGGTGGGGTTGCATCATTATTAATTCAAAATGGTACTTTAAGATTAGGAGATCCAGTAGTTGTTGGTACAAGTCATGGTAGAATTAGAACGTTACGTAATGATAAAGGTGAAAACATAACTGATGCTGGTCCTAGTACTCCAGTAGAAATTACAGGATTATCAGACAATCCATCTGCTGGTGATAAATTTATGGCTTTTGAAACTGAAAAAGAAGCTCGTGATATAGCAGAAAAAAGATTAATTGCATTTAAGAATAAAAAACAAATTAGAGAAGCTGTTTCATTTGATGATTTATTTAATAAAATTCAAGGTGGAACAAAAGAAATTAATGTTGTTTTAAAATGTGATGTTAGGGGTAGTGAAGAAGCAGTTAAGAATTCTTTAGAAAAAATTGATGTTGAAGGAGTTAAAGTAAGAGTTATTAGAAGTGGTATTGGTACTATTACAGAAAGTGATATTGTACTTGCTAATGCTTCTGATGCAATAGTTATTGGCTTTAATGTTATACCTTCTGCTATAACTAAAGAAGTTGCTAAAAGATATAATGTTGAAATAAGACTATATCAAATAATTTATAAATTAGTTGAAGAAATGGAAGCAGCTATGAAAGGTATGTTAGATCCTCTATATGAAGAAAAAACTATAGGTAATGCTGTTGTTAAACAATTATTCAAATTTAGTAAAGTTGGTACAATTGCTGGTTGTCTTGTAACTAATGGAATAATTAAGAATAAATCGAGCGTACGAATTATTCGTGATGGAGTAATTATATATGATGGAGTTATTGCATCACTACAAAGAGAAAAAGATACTGTTAAAGAAGTTAAGAATGGCTTTGAGTGTGGTATTACTATTGAAAATTTCAATGATATCAAACCAGATGATGAATTTGAAACTTATGAAATGGTAGAGGTGAAAAAATAATGGGAAGCATTAAATTATCAAGAATTGCTTCTAGTATTACAAGAGAATTATCTCAAATATTTTATGAAGAAGTTCATAATGAAATATTAAAAAGTGTAACTATAATTGATACTAAAGTAACTAATGATTTAAGTATGGCTAAAGTTTATTATACTTTTCTAGGGGATTATGAAAAAGTAAAAGTAGCAGAGGAACTTAAAAATGCGAGTTCTTTTCTAAGATGTGAACTAGCTAAAAGAATTGATGTTAGAAATACACCAGAACTTCGTTTTGTTTATGATGAAAGTACTGAATATGGAGAACATATCGAAGATATTTTAGAAGAAATAAATAACGAAAATAAAGAAATATAGGTGGGTAATATGGTTGTTTTAAAGAATATAACTAATGAAAAATATAAAGATGAACTAAAAAATATGATTGTTGATCATTACACAGAAAAATATGGTGAAGAATGGATTGATAATTATCTAAGATATTTAGAATCTAAAAAGCAAGGTAAAGTTAGAGACTTTTTAATAAAAGATGCAAAAAGATATTCAACTAAAAATGATAGTATTAATAGAGATATGAATCTTTTATTTGATAATAAAGAAACTACAAGTGATAATGTAGCATTTGGTTTATTTATAGAAGAAAAACTAATTGGTTATATAATTTTAACAATACATACTCATTTTACTAGCAAATGGGATATTGATAAATATGGTGAATTTTATAGATTTTATATTAAACCAGAATATCGTACTAATTTTATAGATGAAAATGGAAGATATAAAAATGAATTTGTTAGTAGTGTAGAAAAATATTTAATAAATTATTTTAAAAATCATAACATTGAAGATATATTAGCTTATATTCCTTATGAACTTAAAGAATTAGTTGCAATAAGTGAAGATATGGGATTTGTAAAAGCAAGTATTATTGATGGATATGTTGATGAAAATAATAAGGATTTATGGAAAAAAAGAATATAAATGGTGCATTAATAATTAATAAAGAAAAAGATATGACTAGTAGAGATGTTGTTAACATTTTATGTAAAAAATTAGGTACTAAATCTATTGGTCATATTGGAACATTAGATCCTATTGCAACAGGAGTTTTAGTATGTTTAATTGGAAAATATACACGTCTAACTAATACTTTAATGGAACATGATAAAGAGTACATTGCATCATTTAAACTTGGAATACTTACAGATACTTTAGATATTACAGGAAATATTTTAAAGGAAGAAAAATATTTAATTGATAAAAATAAACTTTTAGAAGTATTAAATACTTTTAAAGGAAAGTATAATCAAGAAGTACCTATTTATTCAGCCGTAAAAAAAGATGGTAAAAAGCTATATGAATATGCTAGAAATGGTCAAGAAGTAGTTCTTCCTAAAAGAGAAGTAGAAATATATGATATTAAACTAATAAATATAGAAAATGATATTATAACGATTATTGTTAAAGTATCAAAAGGAACCTATATAAGAAGTTTAATAAGAGATATTGGTGAAAAACTTGGTACTTATGGAACAATGACAGACTTAAAAAGAACTAAATTAGGTAACTTTAAACTTGAAGATGCTTATTCAATTAATCAAATTAAAAATGGTGATTTTAAATTAATAGATTTAAAGGATTTAATTAATTTAAAAGAGATTAATTTAACTGAAGAAGAATACTTTAAAGTTAAAAATGGTCAAGTATTAAATATGAAAACTGATAAATATATATTATTTAAATATCAAAATAACGATGTTGCTTTATATGAAAAATATATGGATGATAAGATTAAGCCACTAATTATGTTTTAAATAACTTTAATCATGTATGAAAAAAGATTTTTGCAATTAATTATTTTTAATACTTAACTTAATAATTATTAATGTAAAAGCAAATATTGTTTTTTACAAAATTATTGTTAATAAGTATTATTTGTATTATTCTTTAATTAAAAGAAAAAGAGGCAAAAATGGATAATTTAAAAAAGAAAAATTTATTAATTATTGTTTTAATGTTAGTAATAATAATTTTATTATGCTTGATTATATATTTAGTATTAAATAATAAAAGTAAGAATACGAGTAATAGTTTAAGTAGAAATAATGAAAATAAAATTGATAAAAATATTACAAGTAGCACAAGAACTACAACTATTACTTCAAATGATAATAAGAGTATTTCATTTGATTTGCTAGATGATAATTGTGTTACTAATTTAGGTAATTATTACATAGATTATGAGAATATTATTATTAATAATATTCAACTAAATAATAAGAACTATTCTTATAAGTATTCTTTAAATAACAATGGTGGTTTTGATTATTATTTAAATGAAAAGCAATTTGATAGTAAACCTAGTAGTGAATTAGTTTTATCTAAAGTTTGTAATTATGATAATTACTTAATAATTAGTAGAGGATGGGAAGGGTATCCATCAATAGATATCTATGATGCTAATGGAAATATAAAACTAAACTTTAAAGGTGAATTTACATACTATAATGGTTTATTAAAAGTTTCTGAACATAAGTATACAAATGGTGATTATTATACTTTAACTCATTATGATATTGATTTAAAAAGTAATTCATTCGAAAAAAAGAATATTAATATTGAAAAAGTTAAATGTGATGAAGCAGGATATGATTGTTAAAAGCCAAAAATTGGCTTTTTCTTTTTCATAATAATCGACAAAATTTACTTGCAATATTTTTTTTGAAATGTATAATATACTACTATGAAAAAAAGAGAAAAATTTATTTTTACAATTTTATTTTTAGTAGGTATTATTTTTAGTGCTTGTTATATAGTAAAAAAAGAAAACAAGATGGAAGAAAAAACTACAATTGAAATAGCTTATAAGGAACCAGGCTATAGTTTTAATAACGTTAAAATTGTTTGGGATGGCTTAACTGAAGATGAATTAGCAGTGAAGTTAGATAAGAATCTTTATCATGAATTATCTGGTACTGGCAAGTATTTTGCTAAGTTTACAGCTGAAACAGGATTAGACCCATATTTAGCAGTTTCGATTGTAAATTTAGAAACAGGTTGCAAATGGGGTTGCTCTTATTTAGCAAGAGTATGTAATAATATTGGAGGAATGAAAGGAAAACCTGCTTGTAATGGTGGTGCTTATGCTAGTTTTAATTCTTTAGAAGATGGTATAAATTCATATTTAAATATGCTTTATAAATACTATTGGTTAAAGGGATTAACAACTCCAGAAAAAATGAATTCTAAATATGCTGAAAGCACGTCGTGGGCTTCTAAAGTTAATGCTTATTATGAAACAGTTAAGGCATCTTAATTGTTTTATTTTGCTATTTTTGCTATTATTATTATGGTGAAGATAAATGAAGTATAAATGTAATAAATGTGGTTTTATTCATTTTGGAGAAATGCCAGATGGTTATTATTGTCCTTTATGTAATTCTAATTTTTCTTATTTTGAACTTATCGAAGAGGAAGAAAAAAAGTATAATCGTAAAACAATTAAAGAAGATAATCCAGGAATCAATCGTATATTTGAGAAATGTATTAACTGCGGAGTATGTACGAGGACCTGTGAAAACATTGTAGGAATTAAAGATGATAATGTATGTATTAATTGTGGACAGTGTATTTTAACATGTCCAACTGGAGCATTAACTCCAAAGTATGATTATAAAAATATATTAGAATATATAAATAATCCAGAGTATACCGTTATAGCGCTAACTAGTCCAGCTGTTAGAGTTGGAATAGGGGATGCTTTTGGTTATGAACCTGGTAAATTTTTAGAAGGTAAAATGGTAGCGGCTTTAAAAGAGATTGGTTTTGATTATGTTTTTGATACTACTTTTGGAGCAGACTTAACTAGTATGGAAGAAGCTTTTGAACTTAAAAATCGTTTAGCAAAAAAAGAATTAATGTTTTCAAGTTGTTGTCCATCATGGGTAAAATATGCAAGAACTTATCATTCTGAGTTAATTTCTAATCTATCTACATGTAAAAGTCCGATTGGAATGGAAGCATCAGTTATTAAAAATATTTATTTAAAAGAGGAAGAGTTAGATGAGAAAAAGGCTATTATTGTAGCTATTACACCATGTACTTCTAAAAAGGCAGAAATTATAAATACTGATTGTGATTATGTAATTACTACTAGTGAGCTAGCTCATTTAATTAAAGAAGAAAATATTGATTTTAAATCTTTAGAAGATTCTGAATTTGATACAATTAATGGTTCTTCTTCTGGAACAATATATGGTGCAAGTTCAGGAGTAACTTTATCTGTAATAAGAGTGCTTTATTATTATATTACTGGTAGAGATTTATCTAGTGATGAAATATCAATTAAAGATAAGGAATTTTATAAAGAATTAAAAGTTAAAATAAATAAAGAAATAATTACTTGTGCGGCTGTAAGTACCCTTCAAAATTTAGAAAAAATTCTTCCTATTAAAGATAAATTTAACTTTATTGAAGTAATGAATTGCAGTGGAGGATGTATTAATGGCGGAGGTCAAGTGCTAATGCCAATTAATGAAAAAGATAAGATTAAAGATGCTAGAATAAAAGGGTTATTTAAAAAGGACATTAAATCATCTATTAAATATCCCTATAAAAATCCAGTTATTAAAAATTTGTATGAAGATTATTTAGACAATCCAGGAAGTAGTAAATGTGAGAAATTACTTCATATTAAGCATTAAACTATATTAGTTAAAGGAGAATTTAATTATGATTTTAGCAACAAATAATAAAGGTAAATTAGAAGAAATAAGAAAAATTTTAAATGATTTTGAAATATTCTCATTAAAAGATAAAAATATTAATATAGATGTTATTGAAGATGCAGATTCATTTTTTGGTAATGCGAAAAAGAAGGCTCTTGAAATATATGAAATAACAAATGAAGAGGTAATTGCTGATGATTCTGGTTTATGTATAACATGTTTAAATGATTTTCCAGGTGTTATGACTCATAGGTTTTTAGGAGATAATGCTACTGATAAAGAGCGAAATGAGTATTTAATTAATGAAATTAGTAAATTTTCAGATAGATCAGCAAAAGTGGTATGTGTACTTGTTTATTATAATGGAAATGAAATTATTACTGGTGAAGGGGTGTTAAATGGTACTATTTCATATGAAAGAAGAGGAAATAATGGTTTTGGGTTTGATGAAATATTTGAATTAGAAAGTGGTAAAACACTTGCAGAACTTACTCCAGAAGAAAAAAATCAAATAAGCGCTAGGGCACTTGCAGCTAGTGATTTAAAAAGAAAGTTAAATAATCAATATAAAAAAGGCTTTTAAACGTAATAAAGCCTTTTTATAATATATCATCTTCAAAGCCTAATTTATTTTTAGCAACATATATAGGTCTTTTTTTAATTTCTAAATACATTTTAGATATGTATTCTCCAAGGATACCAACTGCCATCAAGTTAAGACCACCTAAAAGTAAGATGATACATATAAGAGAAGGATATCCAGGAACATCAGCACCTGTAATAAGAGTTTTAATAATAACAACTAATAAGTAAATAAATGAAAATAAAGAAAAAATTGTTCCTAAAACAGTTGCTACTTTAAGTGGTTTAACACTAAAGTTTAAAATACCTTGCCATGCATATCTAAAAGAACTTTTAATGTTAAAGTTTGATTTACCAGAGTGTCTATCTTCAACATCATATTTCATATATTTAGTTTTAAATCCTACCCAAGAAAAGATTCCTTTGGAAAAACGATTATTTTCTGGAAGGGTAAGTATTGCTTCAACTACACCT
The DNA here is from genome assembly GCA_905236935.1 of uncultured Bacilli bacterium. The sequence goes on along the minus strand of CAJOQL010000093.1, from coordinate 1,447 downwards.
CTTCTAAACATTCTAAAATCTGATGCACCTTTGTGAAATTTAGTGTCTGATAAGATGTTCATAAAAGAATAAAATCCATTTTTGAGTAATTTAACAATTGCTCCTTCTTTTTTACGATCTTCATTAACCATTGCTACAACATCATAATCATCATTTTCTTCTAAGAATAGCATCATTTCTAATAAATATCTTGGATTTTGTTGTAAATCACCATCTACTATAACTGTATACTTAGCTTTTGAATGAGCAAGCCCTGCATAAATAGCGGCGTCTTTACCAAAATTACGACTAAAATTAATAACTCTTACATGTTTTTTATCATTGTTATATATGTCACTTAGCATATCATAAGTTTTATCTTTTGATCCATCATTTATAAATATAAGTTCATATTTAATATCTTTTAAAGTGTCAGATAATGCTTTATACATAAGAGCTACATTACCTTCTTCATTATACATTGGGATAATTACATTTAATTTCATATTTTTATGTCACCTCTATAGTCATTATATCACATATTGACATATAACCAAAAATATTGTTAGAATAATTTCTAATGAAAAAGAATATATATCAAAAATTGTTATTTAATATAAATAGGAATAAAGACTACTCACATTAGTCTTTTTATTTTTTCTAAATTACAGATTTTAAAAATCTATAAAAATAATTATGTAATTAAGTATGGAAAGGTAAGAAATATGGATCGATTATTTACGAATAATAATGAATTAGAAGTTTTAAAAATTAAAAATAGAATTTATAAAATAAGAGATAAAGAGGTAATGTTAGATTTTGATTTAGCAGAACTATATGAATGTAAAAATGGTGCAAAATCTATTAATTTAGCTGTAAAAAGACATCTTAATAGATTTCCAGAAAGATTTATGTTTAGAATTAATGAGGAAGAATATAGAGACTTGAGGTTTCAAAATGAAACCTCAAGTTTAGATAGTAATAGTTATGGTGGAAGAAGATAAAAAATAGCAAGAAATCCCGAAAAATCTTAAGAAATTGCAAAATTTCCCTTGAAATTCATATATTTTATGGTATAATTTACATTGGTTTGACTGGCTTAGATGTGCGAGGTTGCTGATACACTAGGTTAAGTTGCTGATATTTAATCTAGCATCAGGGTAATTCGTTACGGAGCTATGCCCGTGCAAGATATGGACGAAGGGAGGACAATAAAATGTCAAAAGTAAGAATCAAACTAAAAGCATACGATCATAGAGTTCTTGATAATGCTGCAGCAAAGATTGTTGAAACTTTAAAAAGAATTGGAGCAGAGGTATCTGGACCAGTACCACTACCTACTGAAATTCAAAAAATTACTGTTTTAAGAGCTGTACATAAATATAAAGATGCTCGTGAACAATTTGAAATGCGTACGCATAAAAGACTTATTGATATTAAAGATCCTAGTAAGGATGTAATGGATGCT
>CAJOQL010000092.1 GCA_905236935.1 uncultured Bacilli bacterium | reverse complement strand
CTAAAATGATATATTTAGCTTAGCATTTAAAAGATTTTGATTTTGAGAGTGCATTAAAGTATTTTGGTATAAGTTTAGAACCTGAATCTAAGGAAAATGAAGGAAAAGTCCTTGCAATTAAATAATAATTTTGCTATAATCAACTTGCTCAATGTTTTTGGGCTCCTTTAATCCGCTAATTTATTTATGATTAATGTGAAATATATTTGAAGGGAGACAAACGTTATGAATTTAATCGACAAGATTAATGCAAAACAAGTTAAGCCTAATATGCCTCATATCCAATCTGGAGATACTGTAAGAGTAGATGTATGGATTAGAGAAGGTAAAAAAGAAAGAATTCAAGCATTTGAAGGTTTAGTTGTTAATGTAAGAGGTGGTTCAGTATCTAAAAGAATTACTGTAAGAAAGAAAAGTGGAAATGTTGTAGTTAAACGTGTATTTGCTATTAACTCTCCATTAGTAGATAAGATTACAGTAGTTAAGAAGGGTTCTGTTAGAAGAAAGAAACTTACATTCATCGATAAGATGGAAAAAGAATTTAAACCAAAAGAAAGAAATTAGGTTTTTAAAAGGCAAGATTACTTGCTTTTTTTCTTTGCTATATAAGTGTAAAAGGCTTAAAAAAACTGGAAATAATATACTTATTAAGATATAATGAATACTAGTGAAGGTGATAAAATGGATTTAACAAAATATGGAATAAACAATGATAATCCTTTATTAAGCATTGCTTTAACTCATTCATCTTATGCAAATGAACATAATAAGGAAGACTATGAAAGATTAGAATATTTAGGTGATGCTGTATTAGAATTAGTAATGAGTGAATACTTTTATAAAAATACTTCTTTAAAAGAAGGAGAAATGACTAAGAAAAGGGCTAGTTATGTCTGTGAAGAAGCACTAGATGCTTATGCTAATACTATTAATTTAAAAGATTATATTAAAGTAGGAGAGAATATGGAAGCTAATACTACTATTATTGCAGATGTATTTGAAGCTGTAATAGCAGTAATATATTTAAATAATGGTTTATCAAAGGCAAGAGAATTTATTATGGATATCGCACTTCCATTTATAAAAGATAATGCTGTGTTTTTAAGTGATTATAAATCTCATTTACAAGAACTTGTTCAAACTGATCGACGAAGTGTCGAATATAGAGTAGTTAAAGAAAGTGGTCCAGATCATGATAAGTTATTTGAAGTAGAGGTATTAGTTGATAATATAGTGTTTGCTACAGGTAAAGGCAAAAATAAAAAATCTGCTGAACAAGATGCAGCTAAAAATGCCATTCAATTAAGTGTAGGTGTCAAATGAAGTTATTAAAAATAAGTATTCATGGTTTTAAAAGCTTTGCTGATAAAGTAACGATTGATATTAAAGATGGAATAACTGGAATAGTAGGACCTAATGGTTCAGGTAAAAGTAATATAGTTGATGCAATAAAGTGGGTATTAGGTGAACAATCTTTAAAAGATTTAAGAGCTGGTTCATCTGGATCAGATGTTATATTTGCTGGGTCTAAATCTAGAAATCCTTTAACAAGAGCTTGGGTAGCTCTTACATTTGATAATACTGACCATTATTTAAATTCTGATTTTGCCGAAGTTGAAATAAAGAGAGTTGTTTATTCAACTGGGGAAAATGAATATTATATTAATGGAGATAACGTAAGACTTAAAGATATTACTAATTTATTTATTGATTCTGGTTCATCAGTTAACTCTTTATCTATTATTTCACAAGGTAAGATAGGTGAAATAGTTAATGGTAAACCAGAAGAAAAAAGAAATATTTTAGAAGAAGCAGCTGGTGTTTTAAAATATAAAAAACGCAAAGATGAATCATTAAGAAAATTAGATAAAGCTAATGAAAATCTAAGTAAAGTAAATCTTGTTATAGATGAATTAAATGTTAATTTAGAACCATTAAAAGAGCAAAGTGAAATTGCTAATAAATATCTTAATTACAAAAATGAATTAGAAAAAAGTGAGATAGGCCTTCTAGCAATAGATATAAAATCAGTTAATGATTCATATAAAGTTCATAAAGAAAAACTAGATGAAATAAATGAAAATATTTTAAAATCTAATAAT
>CAJOQL010000091.1 GCA_905236935.1 uncultured Bacilli bacterium | reverse complement strand
TTAATTCTTCTATTTCACAAATATAGCCACCAAATCTATACATAGTGCCAGGTATTGCTTCATCGTTTTTCATAACTTTTACCTTTCATGTATTTTTTCCCTAACAAAAGCTCTATTATCATTGAATCTTGTTTCTAAATCGCCCCAAGCAATAATTTTATATTCTTGTTCATTAAATGTGATAACATCTTCTAAATTATATTTTTTAACTTCTTTTTGAAGTGTTTCAATATCTATACAAGAATATTTACTTGCATAATCATTTTGCCAATCTTCCTCTGTAATATGACACATTGTTGCATCTGACTGACAAACGTTATCATATATTTCCTGTAATAGTTTTGAGCATTTAGATAATTTAGGCATATATAAATATTCTTCTATATTATTCTTAATATCTTCTTTATATTCGTTTTGAGAATTTTTCCAATCTGGATGTATTTCTCTATCAAAACTAGCAATAATATTTGCTTTTGGTTTACCATGAATATATATTGTTGCATTACATCTTATATCGCCGTAATCTGATAACCATAAATGATTTATTTTTACATCCGTTTTATTTATTATTTCATCAAGAGCATCATTTAAATCTTTCTCGCTTATAACTTTATAATCTCTAGTTTCTTTAGTCATTTGGAGAGCATTAAGTATTGCTATAATATCTTCTCTAACTCTAGGATCGCATTTATCTAGAAACTCTCCATTAGTTGTGACTATTGGTGTCATTGATATAGCAGGATATTTATAAACTTTTAAATTACAGTCTTGTTTCATAATATGACTCATATCAACAATAAAATCTGGTAAATTCCAATATTTAATCACAATTTCATCAATTCCATTATCAACATATAAAAGTCTATCAGCTCTTAATAATATTTTTTTAATTTCATCTTTTGTATAAAACTCAAATTTATTTTTTGCCATTTTCATCATTCCTTTCTAAAATTGTTGGCATTAAAAAAAATAGGTTTCCCTATTTCTTATTGTAAATTTAAACATATCAGTCAAAAAATTTTTATCAAATATTATATTTAGTCATTTTTTCTTTCATTTTAAATAAAAATTAGTAACTATATTTTATAGGTCAAATCTTTTTATTTAATCTAATAATTCACATATATGGTTATCATCAATTTCTATTTTACCAGCATCATTTTCTTTTATAACATAATATCCTAAACATAAATCAAAATCTTCATTAACGTGCCATGAAGAATAATAATATCCTTCTTTAATAATTCTATTAAAATCAATTACTTTTAAAATCACTTCATTTTTTTTATTAATAACAAAATATTTTGAATACTCGTTATAATTTGAAATAATCCATTTTTTTTCAGAAAATGATTTATTATTTTGATTATTTTGATTATAACTATATATATAAAAACTAATGTAAATCGTAATAATAAGTCCAATAATAATAATAAAAATGGTTACTAAAATTGTTTTAAATTCATCAATCATTTTAATCCTCAATATTTTTAATTATAAAAGTCATACTTAAATCCGTATTAACCTTATTTGAATTTTCAATTCTATCAATATATATATGCAAATAGTACCTTCCAATTTCTTTTGTATAATTAGATATGTCTGGTATATAATTTCCATTATATAATATTTTATTATCTTTTTTGATTTTAATTTTAACTTTATTATTTACTAATTTATAAGTATAATGCTCTGAATTTACATTATTATTAAAACCACTATTTACTTTTAGATTATTTATATCATATATTTCGTACTCTTTAAAATCAAGCCACATTTTTTCACTATGAATAATCACAGTATCTTTATAATCATTGGATAAATCATAGCTTTCTTTTGCTACTTTATTATTATATTTTTCTCTATATATATAATTTAATTTTTGATTATTTAAAGAAACTAAAAATTCATTTGATTTATACTTATCACCACTCAATTGACTAAAATATAGAACGCAAAGCACAAATGCGATGAATACTACTAATATATATATTAAAAAAGGTTTAAAAATACTATTATCAGATGCCATAACATTATCAACTTCCTATATTAATAATAATCTATAATTAATTATATCATACCAGTATTTTTTCATGCAACTTGTAAGTATATTTGGCTAATAATTATTATTAAACAATATTATTTTCTAAATTTAATCATAAAACCAACAAACATTACAATTATATAGAACAATAATTTCATTTTAAATACATATATTATTAAGAAACAAAAAACTATTAAAAATATAGAGAACACTATCTTTTTCTTAAAGAACATATATAAAGTTAATAATAATATAGAATATAATACTAAATTATTATTATAAATTACTAACTCTAAAATGCTATTGTATTCAATTATAATTCTACTATAATATAATAAAGAAGTTATAAGGTAAAAAAATAATGATATACACATAATAAATGGTAATAGAACAATTTTTCCTAAAAACCAATATTTTGGATTTATTCTAACTATAATGTTTGAATACATATAATTAATATCAAATGTATAAAAATAATAATTATTTTTACAGTAACAAGTAATAATATTCTTATTAATACCTAACAACAAAAAGCTAGGAAACATAAAAACTGCAGCAAGTTTTAAAAACAGAAATAATTTTTGCCGTGGAGCTATACTTTTTTTTATAAAATTGTTTATGCATTTTCATTTACAATCCCATCATTTCTTTAACAACTCGATCTGACATCTTTATTGTTCCAACTAGAACTAACATATTGAATATTAATTCCCCAATATATTTCCAAACTTGTGTAACGGCTGCTGCACTTGTATCAACAACTGGTGGTGAAGA
>CAJOQL010000090.1 GCA_905236935.1 uncultured Bacilli bacterium | reverse complement strand
TTTATTAGCTATTTCTTCTGATTGAATTCCACCAATATTTTTATCAAATCCTTTACCATATACTTCATTTAAAGCTATAATATCAGGATTATATTTATTTATTATATTTAAAACACTATTATAATCTATCTTTTTTGTATTATAGTTTTCAAAATGTTGAACATTAAAACTCATTAATTTAACTTTCATATTTTCACCAAATTCAATATACATTATAATAATATTTAATTCAATATGAATGTGATTAGTTTTGATTTTGAATTATGCTATATTTGCTTTTAAATAACTAAATATGCTATAATCTTTTTTAGGTGAAGTTTTTATGAAAGAAACCATCTTTCAAATGGAAAGATATGCAGAAGCAAATAATATACCAATAATTGAAATTGATTCAATTAAGTTTATAATGAAATATATAAAATTAAATAATGTAAAAAGTGTTTTAGAAATAGGAACAGCCATAGGGTATTCAGCTATTTTAATGGCAAACGCTAGTGCTGATGTTGAAATAACTACTATTGAAAAAGATGAAAAAAGATACCGTGAAGCAGTAAAAAATGTTAATAGTTGTGGTTTAGACAAGAGAATAGATGTTGTTTATAATGATGCTTTAGAGGTAAATCTTGCAGGTCATTCATATGATTTAATATTTATTGATGCTGCTAAAGGTGGTTATATAAAATATTTTGAAAAATTTTGTAATTATTTAAATCCAGGAGGAGTAATCATTACTGATAATTTAAAATTTCATGGTTTAGTAAAAAATAAAAATATGGTTAAAAGTAAGAATTTAAAAGGTATTGTTGATAAAATTGAAAAGTATATTGAATTTTTAGATAATAATAAAGAATATATTACTAAATATTATGATATTGGGGATGGATTATCAGTAAGTTTTAAAAGGAACAATGAAAAAAAGTAAGATTTTAATTAGAATAAATAGTTTAGAAGAAATTGAAGATTATAAAAAGTTAGGAATATCTAACTTTCTTTTTCCGTTAGATGGATTTAGTATTGGGTATAATTCCTTTAATTTAGAAGTATTACAGAGTCTAGATGTAAATGTTTATTTATTAGTTAATAGAGTATTAGATAATAAAGATACTGATAGGTTTAAAAATATAAGTGATAAATTAACGTTTGCAAAAGGTATTATTTTTGAAGATATTGGAGTATATCAAATCTTAAAAGATAAAGATATTCCTTTAATATGGAATCAAAATCATTTTGCTGTAAATGCAAAAAGCATTAATATTTGGCTTGATAAGGTTTATAGTGCGGTTATTTCAAATGAACTTGAAAAAAGTGAATTATCATATGTAATTAATAATGTTAATAAAAAGGTTATTTTACCAGTATTTGGACTTAATATGTCAATGTATTCAAGAAGATATTTACTTTCGTTTTATAATGAATTTAAACATTTAAAAAGTATTAAAAGAGCTGTTATAAAGACTAATAATAATCATGAATTTATAGCAGTAGAAAATGAATATGGGACGGTTTTATTTTATAAAAAATATTTTAATTTAATAAATGAGATAGATAGATTTAATGATGATAATATTTTATTTTATTATGTAGATCCTAATATGATTTCATTTAATGATATGAAAAACATTTTAGATGGAAAATGTGATGATTATTTAAATCCTTTTTATGAAAATAAAACTGTTTATAGGATTGGTGATTTAAAATGATAGAGTTACTTGCTCCAGCAGGAGATTTTGAAAGATTGAAAATTGCTTTTCACTATGGAGCAGATGCTGTTTATCTTGGTGGTAAAAACTTTAGTTTAAGAGCTAATGCCAAAAACTTTAGTTTAGAAGAAATTAAAGAAGCTTGTGCTTATGCTCATGGTTTAAAGAAAAAAGTGTATGTAACAGTTAATATTGTTTTTCATGATGAAGATTTTAAAGGATTAGAAGATTATTTACGCTCTTTAGATGAATATGGTGTTGATGCAATTATTGTTAGTGATATATCTGTTATGGATTTATGGAAAAAACTAAATTTAAAAATGGAACTACATGTATCAACTCAGGCTAGTACTTTAAATAAAGAAGCTGCTATGTTTTATAAAATGCTTGGTGCGTCTAGAGTGGTTTTAGCAAGAGAAGCTAGCGAACAAGATATTAAAGAAATCAAAGATTATACATCTTTAGATATTGAAGCCTTTATTCATGGGGCAATGTGTACAAGTATAAGTGGTAGATGTATTATGAGTAATTATGCAACTAATAGAGATGCTAATAGGGGAGGATGTGCTCAAATATGCAGATGGTGTTTTAAATATTATGATGAAAATGGTAATGAATTAGATGATAACTTCCAAATGAGTCCTAAAGATTTAAATATGGTTTCATATATTAAAGATATGATTAGTGCTGGAGTTAATTCATTTAAAGTAGAAGGAAGAATGCGTAGTATTTATTATATCGCAACTGTTCTTTTATCATATCGTAAAATAATTGATAGTTGTTTAAAAAATACTTTATCTTTAAATGATATTAATTATTATTTAAATGTTTTAAATAGATGTGCTAATAGAGAAAGTACTTCTCATTTCTTTAAGGGGCTACCTACTGTAAAAGAACAATATTATACTGAAAATGGTATGGAAATATCTAATCAAGATTTTTTAGGTATAGTTATAGATAATAATAATGGTATTATTACATTAGAACAAAGAAATTATTTTAAAGTAGGGGATATTGTTCAGTTTATTAGTCCTAATTTTGAAACATTTGAATATACTATAAAAGATATTTATGATGAAAATATGGAAAAAATAGATACTGCAAATCATGCTCAAATGATTGTTAAAATTAAAGAAAATTTGCCAGTTACTAAAGATGATATTATGCGTATAAAAGTATTTGACAAAGTTTTATAATTGTAGTATTCTTATGTAAGATTTTTTGAAGGGAAGATAAATAAATGCCAAAAAAAGAGATATTACTTACTAGTGAAGGATTTATTGAATTAGAAGAAGAATTAGATAATTTAAAGAATATAGAAAGACCAAATGTAATTGAAGCAATTAAAGAAGCACGTGCTCAAGGAGACTTATCAGAAAATGCTGACTATGATGCTGCTAGAAATAAACAAGCAGAAGTAGAGGCTAGAATAAAAGAAATAGAATTTATGCTTCAAAATGCTAAGATTATTGAAAAAAATGCTGAAGGAGCAGTTAGTTTAGGATCTAATGTTGATATATTATATGTTGATGATGATGAGATAGAATCTTATAGTATTGTAGGATCTACTGAAGCTAATCCACTTGAAAATAAAATATCAAATGAATCTCCAATTGGTAGAGCTATCATTGGTAAGCGTGAGGGAGATACAGTTGAAATTGAATCTCCAAATGGTAATTTCAAAATAAAAATCGTTAAGGTTGCTTAACGGTTTTTTCTTTTATATTTTCTTTATTTCTTAAAGATAAACTATCTAATGCTTTATCAGCAATTTCTCCCATTACTGTAAGTAATAAATTATGTTTTTTTAATGCATCTCCAATATAAGGATTATCAATATTTAAATCTTCGTAATTAGGAAGATTTATTTCACCAGATAAAAGACCATTATTAAAGTAAACATTAGATTGAAAATAATTTTTATAATCGTTTTTAGTATAAATGGCTTTATAAAGTGTAATACAGTCTTTATTAGTTCTTATATCAAAAGTTTTCATTGCTTGATATCCAAAATAAGGATTTTTTTCATCTAATATGGCTAAATTTTCATATAATACTAAAGATTCTCCATTAAAGTCTTCATCAATACATGGTGCAGTTTTAACATAAGCAATTCTATTATCTCCTTTAAAACATAATTTCTTTTTTGAACCTTTAATATTATCTTTAATAGCAAGATCTAAATTTACTTCATATCCATTGTTAATTAAATAGTTTTCAATTTCTTTAAGTTTGTTTTTAGAAATTGTTTCTCCAAAATATAATTTTAAATAGTGTTCAATTAATGTCATAATAACCCTCATTTCTTAATAGTCTATAATAGCACTTTTCCTATTTTAGTCAAGAATAATAGTTGATTTAAGTGATTCAATAAAGTATAATATTATAGATATTTAAGGAGGAAATATATGAAAAATGTTAAAGAAATAGAAATTAAAATAGAAGGAAAAGATTGGACTAAAGCATTAGATAAATCTTTTAGTAAAGCAAATAGTAATACTACTATTGAAGGATTTAGAAAAGGTAAATGTCCAAAAGATGTTTTTATAAAAAAATTTGGTATTGAATCTTTATATATGGATGCAGTTGATTTTTGTTTAGAAGATGCTTATCGTAAATGTATTGAAGATAATAATTTAAAACCAGTTTGTGAACCAAAAGTTGATATTAAATCAGTTACTGAAAAAGAAGTTGTTTATTTATTTACAGTTATTGAAAAACCAGAAGTAAAATTAGGAAAATATACTAAATTAGGTTTAAAGAAAGAAAAAGTAGAAGTAACTGAAGAAGAAATTGATAATGAGATTAAGGCTTTACAAGATAAGTTTGCAGATGTTATTGAAGTAAATGAAGGAAAAGTAGAAAATGGAAACACTGCTGTTATTGATTTTGAAGGAAAAGTAGATGGAAAAGTTTTAGAAGGTGGAACAGGTAAAGATTATCCATTAGAAATAGGTTCAAATACATTTATTCCAGGATTTGAAGATGGTGTAGTTGGTATGGCTATTGGTGAAGAAAAAGTGTTAAACTTAAAATTCCCAGAAAACTATGTTGAAGATTTAAAGAATAAAGATGTTGAATTTAAAGTAACATTAAAAGGTATTAAAAAACGTGTTTTACCTGAAATTAATGAAGATTTTTATAAAGATTTAGGATATGATGATGTTAAAACAGAAGAAGAATTAAGAAAACATATTAAAGAACATTTATTAGAACATAAATCATCTCATGCAGAAGATCATTATGCTGATGAATTAATTAAGAAAGCCATCGAAAATATGGAAGTAGAAATTAATCCAGAAATAATTGATTCTGAAGTTAATAGAATGATTAATCAATATAAAGAACAATTACAAATGCAAGGTTTAACTCTTGAACAATATTTATCATTTACTAAAGGTTCTTTAGAAGATTTAAAAAATATGATGAAACCTAATGCTGAAGAAAGAGTTAAAACTAGATATTTACTAGAAGGAATTGTAGAAAATGAAAAGCTTGAAGTAACTCATGATGAAATTCATGCTGAAGCTGATAAAATGGCTGAAATGTACAATGCTACTAGTGATGATATCTTTAAAATGATAGGCGGAGAAGAAGCATTAGAATATGATTTAAAAATGCGTAAAGCAGTAGATTTCTTAAAGAATAATTAAGGACTTGAATAATCAAGTCTTTTATTATATTCTTGTATTATGAAAAAAAGAAGATTAGATAATATTAATTATGATAAATTAGTTACTTATGGTTTTATTCTAAAAAATGATATTTACTATTATGAAAAAGATATTTTAAATAATAAGTTTAAAATTGTAGTAGAAATAAAAGATGAGATGGCTTCTAAAGTAATTGATAAAACACTTAATGAAGAATATATTTTAGTTGATGTAGAAAGTGCTACTGGTAATTATGTAGGAAAAGTAAGAGAGGAATATGATTCTATATTAAGTGAGATTATTAATACATGTACTAAAAAGGAAATATATAAATCTCAAAAATTAAAAACTGTTTTAGAATATATTAAAAGGACTTATAATGATAAACCAGAATTTTTATGGAAAAATGTTCCAACTGCAGCTGCTATAAGAAATAAAATGAATAATAAATGGTATATGGTTATAATGTCAGTAGTAGGTTCTAAAATAGGATTAGATTCTAATGAAGAAATTGAAATAATTGATATAAGATATAATAAAGATAGAACTAATGAAGTAATAGATAATGTAAATATATTCCCTGCTTGGCATATGAATAAAAAATCTTGGATAACAATTAATTTAAATAGTGAACTAGATAATGAAATAATATACTCTCTAATAGATAATAGTTATGATTTATCGCTAAAATAATGAGTGAAAAACTGAATAATAAGTTACCACAAAATAAAAAATGTGGTAATTTTTTTGATGGTGCGAAATTAACTTCTAATAGAATTTTTTTTGCAAAACATTAACTTGACATGGGGGGGTATTATTATACAATAGAGTAGAATATTGGAGAT
>CAJOQL010000089.1 GCA_905236935.1 uncultured Bacilli bacterium | reverse complement strand
GCTATAAGAACTGCTGATGTCCAAATAAAATTAAATGGAACTACTATTAATCCACCAAATCCTACACCTAAAACATGTGAAGTTACTACAGAATATGGAGTAAAAACATATAAGTATAACGGAAACTCAGTATCATTAGCAAACTATATTGGTTATGGTTGCTGTGATGATGTAACAGCAGACGATGTAAAATATAATGCAACAGCAAAAAATCTATATGAAAATAAATGTAGTAAACCAGAAACAAAAGCATGTGAAGTAACTACTAATGGTGGTAAAAAGGTTTATAAATATTATGGAAATATAGTACCACTAGCAAATTATATTAGTTATGGATGCTGTGATGGTATAACTGATAATGATGTTAAATATGATGAACCAGCAAGTTATTTATATAATTCATTATGTAAGAAACCAGAAACAAAAGCATGTGAAGTTGTAAATTTAAATGGTTTTAAAATGTATAAATATAATGGTCAAAGTGTAAGTTTAACTAAATATATTGAAAACGGATGCTGCAATGATATAACAGCGGAAGATGTCAAAAAAAATATTGAAGCAAGTGAATTGTATTATTCAAAATGTGACAAAACAGATACTCCGTCATTAAAATGTGAAATTGTAGGAAATGCTAGTAGTAGGTCATATAAAAATTATGGTAAAGACGTAAGCATTACAGATTTTATTAAAGCTGGTTGTTGTGAAAATATAACAAGTGCAGATTTAGCTAAAGATTCTAATGCTGAATCAACTTATAATCGTGTATGCTTAGCTGATGATTTAATTAGTTTAAACAATAAATGTGGTTCAAAAGCAAAACTAGGCTTAAAAGAATATATAATAGATAATGGAAGTAACACTGAAAGTTTATTAAAATGTGAAAAAAATGAAAGTTATGTTGATTACACTCATTCTGAAGTAACTCAAATGTCAATTGGTGAAGTTTTAAAAAGAGTAGAAAACTTAGAATTAAACTCAAGTAATATCGAAGGAATTTATAATAATTCCGGGATTATTAATTATGAAGATAGAAACTATTTATCAGGTATAATAAGTTCAGATAATAATTACTGTATGATGTTTACAAGTGAAAGCAATAAAGTACATTTTCCAGGAACAGCTATATCAACTAGTGGAAGATTCTTTGTCTTTAACGAACTAGATAATGAAGAATGTCGTAATAGTTTATATCCAGGAGCAAATTGCTTCAGACAACCTTATATTGAAGGCTCTATTGATGCTGTGTTACATACTAATTTTAAACAATGGGATAAAGACTATACAACTGCTATTGATAATGAAAAAAAGGCATACGAGGATTGGAAACAGGAAATAATTGAAGGCCCAAAAAGAGAATACCAAGCTATATATAATTTTAATAATTGTATGGCAGCTGAAAAATCTAATCCATTATTAATTACAACTTGTCAAAATTTGTATAATGTATACTTAGACGTATTAGAAGAAAATAAACGACGACTAGAAGACTGTGAAAATTTTTATAAATCAGCAGTTGCAAAAAGAATACAACTTGAAGGATATAAAAAAGAGTGTGAAGTAAAGGTTAAATTAAAAGATTATTGGGTTTATAATTTAAATCCAAGTTTAGAATTTACATATATTCAAAAGGCATATGACAGCAAAGGTAAAGCATCTAATCGTATTGAAGAAACAGTTAAAATGGATATCTCTACTGAGGCAGTTAGATATTGGCCAAAAGTAAGTGATTTACAGCCAAATTGTGAGTATTCTGATGATAGTGAAAGCAAAACTAAATATACCATATCATATGGAAGCATTAACGAAACTACAGAATTTTATAATACTGAAAATTATAGTGCTAAATGTTATCAAACACTTTACTATAAACCTAGACAAGTTACTTATGCAACAATACCAAGTGGAAGAATAGTTGATAGTCTTTCTTATCAAGCAACTGGATATGAAGTGGGATATGTATATAATGTTAATTTAACAACCTATGAAGGAACATATACAACATATTTTAAAATGAATAATATTGGTCATATTAGTGGAGAAAAATCAAATTTACAGAAAATACTTGATAATCATAGAGATAGTTATGATGAAAGTGATTTTTCTAGTGAATGTGTCTATTGTAATCAAGAAGGTGCATTTAAAAGAATATGTGATGTATGTGATCCAGAAGATCCTCAACTTGGTGCAAATTATATATATCGTAGCATTTCACTAGGAAATGTAACACCTCAAGATAGAGAAAATACTAATTGGTCTGATAATAAAGGACGCGACGCAGAAACTCTAATTCAAGCAGCAAGTGGTAATGAAGTTATATCTGCATTATCATTAAATAAAAATAGTAAAGAAGAAATTAAAGATAATAAGGTTAGTACACTTAATACTGAACTAGTAGCTGATAATATATATAATGATCAAAGTAAAGAATATTTAGAATATGAAATAACACTTACTACTAGAGATATGAATATTATTAGAGAAAATACTGCAAGGCGTGAATTTACTTATAATGAAGTAAATCTTTGTTCAAATAGTAATCTTATGCCTAGAAAATCAGCAGACGCAGATTATTGTTATATCTGTAATCGTGATGGAAAAGAATGTCGTAGTACATTTATTGATGCATTTGCTGATGATATAGATTTTATTAATAATGAGACTCGAAAAGAAAAATGGAAATACTATATTAATAATAAATGGGAAAAGGGAAATTGGAGTAGGATTGCAGGTAATTATACTGCTTTGGCTGGATTTGAAAGTGGAAGATATCCTGATCCAGATAACCAAGAATACTTTTTAAAACTTTACAATAATTGGCCATAAGTTGGTAATTTTACAAAAGCTCTTGATTTAATCTTGGGCTTTTTTTATAATTATAATAATGTTTGGAGATGATAATATATGTTTAATTTAAAAGGAAAAGTAGCTGTTATAACTGGTGCTAGTAGTGGTCTAGGAAGACAAATGGCAGAAGGATTTGCTAAGCAAGGAGCAGATTTAGTTTTACTTGCTAGAAGAGTTGAAAGATTAGATGAAATAAGAAAAAAATTAGAAGAATATGGAATAAAAGTATTACCTATTAAATGTGATGTAACAAATACTGAAGATGTAAATTCAGCAGCTTCTATTGCAGAGATTACTTTTGGAAAAGTAGATATTTTAATAAACTGTGCAGGAGCAAGTAGAGATAAAGGTTTATTAGATATGGCTGATGAAGAATGGGATTTTACTATTGATACTGATTTAACATCTGTTTTTAAAGTTAGTCGTGCTTTTGGAAATATTATGAAAAAGAATAATTATGGTAGAATAATTAATATTGCTTCAATGTATGGTTTAGTAGGGAATGATAAAATTCCAACTATTGCCTATCATTCATCTAAAGGCGGAGTAGTAAACTTTACAAGAGCCGCAGCAGCGGAACTTGCAAAATATAATATTACAGTAAATTGTATTTGTCCCGGTTATTTTTATACTGAACTTACAACAAATGTATTAGATACTGAGGATTTTCAAACCTTTGCTAAAGAACACGTTCCAATGAAAAGATATGGTAAAGAAGGAGAACTTAATGCAGGAGCTATATTTTTAGCAAGTGATGAAGCAAGTTATGTAACTGGTATTGTTCTTCCTATTGATGGTGGTTATACTTGTGTATAATCACTTTTTTAATATTTAGTATTATATTTAAAAGATATTCTTTACTTTTTACTAGAAGATGTCATATAATATAAAACACTTAAGAAAAGAGGGAAAAATGAAAAATTATCAAATTGTTGAAAGTATAATATCTAAATTTAAAGAGATTGATAAAAGATTAATTGATGACAGCATTTTAAATGCATTAAATTTGAGCTATTTTGCTGTAAATGCATATAATTATCCTCAAAAAAAGCAATATCAAGGTTTGTTAAGAGCAAAGCTATCAAGCGTTTTATCATCAGAAATTATTTATCCGGAATATTATGTATTTGAAGATGGTGAATTTTCTAATAATTATGATATTAATTTATCCTTAGAAAAATATTATAATTCATATAATAATCTGTTAACATCTGTATGTAAAAGTAATATTGATTTTGCTTCAGCAATAATTAATGGTGATGATGCTAATCAAGCTTATGAAAAAAGTGTTTTAGGTACTAAAGCCTTAAAAGTATTCAACAAATGGGATATGGTTAATAGTATTATAAATCCTAAAACATATGATATCTTCATAAAAGATTTAGCTTTAATGGATTTAATAAGTAACTATTTAATAACTAATAACGTTAATTGCAGTACTATATTATTTTCTTTAAAAGATTATCAAAAAAAATGCCAAGAAGATAAAGCAAGTATTTATAAAAAAATGTATGATATTTATGTATCAAGCAAAAATACTATAAATAAGTCTTAAAAAGATTTATTTTTTTAATAATTTGTTCTAAAATATAACTATGAAATTTATAAATGTTGGTAAAATTGTTAATACTTTTGGAATTAAGGGCGAACTAAAGATAGTTAGTCGTTTTGAAATGCCAGAAAAAGTATTTAAAAAGGGTAATTTTATTAGAATAAATAACATTAATTATGAAATTACGAATGCTAGATTTCATCATTATAACTATTTAATTGAAATTAATAATATTAAAGATATTAATAAAGTTGAATATTTAATTGGTAATGATGTTTATTTTAATGAAGAAGATATGCATCTTACAGATAATGAATATTTGATAAGTGAATTAATAGATTTTAAAGTAATAAATAATGATAAAATAATTGGTACTATTACATCGTTCGATAATAATAAAATTAATCCTATAATAAAAGTTAATGACAAATTTTATATTCCAATTAAAGGTAATTTTATAATAAAAGTAGATAAAAATAAGAAAGAAATATATACTAGAAATGTGGAGGATTTAATGTTATGAAAATAAGTATTTTATCATTATTTCCTAATATGTTTGAAGGTTTTTTAACTGAATCCATTATTAAAAGAGCCATTGAAAATAAAAAAGTTGAAATAGAAGTCATAGATTTTAGAAAATATTCTCACTTATCTAATAATGCAGTAGATGATACCCCTTATGGTGGTGGAGCAGGAATGGTTTTAAGATGTGAACCTATCTTTGAATGCATTGATGATATTAAAACTAATGATTCATATATTATTTTATTATCACCAGAAGGAAATACTTATAATCAAACTATTGCTAAAAGATATACAAATATTAAGCATTTAATTATAATTTGTGGTCATTATGAAGGTTTTGATGAAAGAATTAAAACTCTTGCTGATGAAATAATATCTATTGGTGATTTTATATTAACTGGTGGGGAACTGCCTGCTATGATGATATGTGATAGTGTTATTAGATTATTAGATGGAGTAATAAATAAAGATAGTTTAAAAGAAGAAAGTTTTGAAGATAATTTATTAGATTATCCAGTTTATACTAAACCAGAAGAATACAGGAATATGAAAGTTCCAGAAATACTATTATCAGGTAATCATAAAAAAATAGATGAATATCGTCAAAGTGAAAGAATTAGAGTAACAAAAGAAAAACGCAAAGACTTAATGGGGGATTAAAGATGTATACATTAGTTAAAAAGAAAAATAAAATAAAAAGTGATACTATTTTAGAATTATATGGTTATAATACTAAAATAAATAAAGTAAATGTTATTGTTTATAATCAAAAATTAATAGATATCTTAATTAAAAATAAGTTTATTCCAGAATTTAATAAATTAATAAAACAAGTACTCACTTTTTTAAGTGAAGATGATGATCCAGATAATGCTGTATTATTACTTGACGAATTATCTAGTCTTTATAGTGTATATTTAAATAAATATGAAAAATATTTATCTACTAAAGAAAAACGTAACATTATTAAAAATTTCCATGTTTTAACTAATGAACTTAAAAAAATAGCTCGTGCCAAAAAACTAGCACCCATATCAAAAGGAAGAAGTAGATAGGTGCTTTTTTCTTGCAAAAATAAGAATTATAATGAAGAAGAAATAAATTATATATTAAATGGAAGAGATGATAGTAATTTAAATGTTTTGATATATTATTCATGCATAATAAGTGAACTAACTAAATATATTGAAAATGGAGAAATTAAAAAAGAAGATTTAATACAATCATATGAAAAAGTTCTTGAAGATTTAGGAGAAATTATTCCTAGTTTTAACAAACTAAATAATGAATTATCTAAATTAATAGATAATCAAATAGAAAAAAATACTATTAAAGCTTTATCTATACCTATTGATGTTATTAATCACTGTTGTGGAGCATCTTACATAATTGGAACTTATATAACTAATGAACTATTACAAAGAAATAGAGAAGATATAATACCTAAAATGATATATTTAGCTGAGCATTTAAAAGATTTTGATTTAGAGGGTGCACTAAAGTATTTTGATATAAGTTTAGAACCTGAAT
>CAJOQL010000088.1 GCA_905236935.1 uncultured Bacilli bacterium | reverse complement strand
GAAGAAGACTATTTTGCAAATAACTATTATTTAAGTAATTTTACTTTAGAAATAGTTCATAAACCATTTATTAATACTATTGAAGAAGTTAACTTCAATTATACTGTAAATTATTACGGAATAGAATATAATGATTATATTCAATTAAAAAAAGAAGATAAAGACAAGTATAAATTATCATTTAAAGATGGTAATATATATATTAATACTAAAGATAATGAAAAATCTATAAAAGTATATGAAAAAGATAATTTAGTAATAGATGCTACTTATCAAATAAAAAATGATAAAGAAATATCTTTAACTATTAATTATAAATTACCAAAGAATGAAGAATTAGAAATAAAAATTGAAATCTCAATTATTAATAAAGAATATAGCTTTAAAGGTAAAATTAATTATATAACTAATGAGGGAAATATTGGAGTAGATTTTAATTTAAAAGAAGAAATTTATAATGATTCTGTTAACAAAAAAGACTTTAAAAATGCTAAAAATATTGAAGAATTAACTGAAGAAGATGCAAATAGAATTAATAATGCTCTAAATGAACAAATGAATAAATTTAATTTTATGAAATACTATCAAACTATTGAAGATATAGCTAATACTAATATTTTTTAAACTTCACTTAAAAGGCTTTAATGCCTTTTTACTTTGTGATAAAATCAAATTATAGAGGAGGTTTTATGGCAAAGACTACTATTAAAGAAGAAAAGGAAGAATTAGATTTAACTAAAGTAAAAGAAGAACTTACTGATTATATTGATTTACAAATTAAGAAAGGTTTTACTGAAGAATTAGAAAAAGCCCATAACAAACTAATAAGAGAAAAGAACAAAAGACTATTTTTTAAAAATATTTGGATTATATTTTTATTATGTTTAAGTGCGTTTTTAATTTATTTACTATATGTTAATAATTATTTTGATAAATTCTTTACAAAAAATGAATATAACATTGAAGAAAAGAGTAATATAGTAAATAAAGAAGATACTTCAAATACAAATAATGACCCTAAAGAAGATCCTAAAGAAGAAATAAAAGGCCCAACTTTAGAAGAATTAAAAAGTGAATATGCTCATCTTTTAGATAATATTTATATTAATGAGAATAGTACTTATTTAAAAGACTATTATGAAGAAAATTTAACTAAAGAATTAAAAAATTATTTAGCCCTAAATATAGTAGATTTTGATGCTTTAGAACTAGATGATGATAGTTATATCATATCTCTAGATATTTTAAATAAGGCCTGTCAAGAATTATTTGATGAAAAATGTGAAAGCAGTACTTTTGATTATGATGGAATTAAAATAAAATATATAAAAGGACTAAATTCTTACTTAGCTAGTAGTGAATTATCTAAAAATAAATCTCATATTGAAAGAGAAATCATTAATGTTGAAGTAAATAATAAAATAGTTAAAATTACTACTATAGAAGGCTTAATTAAAAATGATAAATTATATAATATTCTAACTAATAATGAGATTAGAAAGTATTCTAAAAAGGATAATTTAACTACCTATGAAGATAAATTAAATAAAATAGTTTATACTTTTAATGATGAAAAATTAGAAAGTATTACTAAATAAATAATGTCTAGTAGAGGTAATTGAGCAGATAATTCTGTTCTTTTCTTTTTAAATATTATATAATGAAAAAAGGTGATAAATGTGATTTATTTAGATTACTGTGCAACAACTCCAGTTATAGATGAAGTTTTAAATAGTTATAATAAGGTTACAAAAGAGTATTTTGGTAATGCTAATAGTATGCATGCATTAGGTATTAAATCTAATGAACTTTTAAAAAGTGCTACTATGCAAATAGGCGAAATTTTTCATATTAAAGATAATGAAATAATTTATACGAGTGGTTCAACAGAGGCAAATAATATGGCTTTAATTGGAACAGCTCTTGCTTATGGTAAAAAGGGTAGTCATATTGTAGTATCCAAATTAGAACATGAAAGTATTTATGGAATTTGTAACTATTTAGAATCAAATGGATTTATAATTGATTATGTTAATAATGATAATAATGGAATTATTGATTTTGAAGATTTAAAAAGATTAGTAAATAAAGATACAATCTTAGTAAGCATTTGTGCAGTAAATAGTGAACTTGGAATTCGTGAGCCACTAAAAACCATTAAACAAATTATTAATAAAGAAAATTCAAATACTATTTTTCATAGTGATATGACACAAGCAATTGGTAAAGTACCAGTTAATTTAGCTGATGTAGATTTAGCAAGTTTATCTGGTCATAAAATCTATGGCCCAAAAGGAATTGGAATGTTATTTAAAAAAAGCACTATTAAAATAAAACCTATTATGTATGGATCTAATCCATCATTAAGACCAGGAACTCCTGCTTTACCATTAATAGTAAGTCTCTCAAAAGCTTTAAGACTTGCTAATTCAGATTTAGATAAAAAGGAAGCTAAAATTAAGAAATTTAATAACCGTTTACTAGAGTTTTTTAATAAATACCCAAATATTAAAATAAATAAAACTGATTATTCTATTCCTAATATTTTAAATATTAGTTTAATGAATATTAAACCAGAAACATTTATTCATGCTTTAGAAAAATATGAAGTATATGTTAGTTCTAATACCGCCTGTTCTAGTGGTAAAATTTCTAATGCCGTGCTTTCTATTTATAAAGATAAAAAAAGAGCTCTTACTACTATAAGAATAAGTATTTCACATTTAACTACTAATATAGAAATTGAAGACTTTATGCATATATTTGATAATGTTTATAAAAAATTAGAGGAATTAGTAAGTGAATAATTTTAGTACTAGTAGTTTTGATTTTTATATTTATAACATTTCTAATAATAAGAATAATGAAATAATCAATAGATTAAATGGAGATACTACAATCCGTAAATATTTTCTAAATGTAAAGTATTTTTTAGGCAATAGTTTTTATTTAGTTATGAAAGATAATGCATATGTTGGCTTTTTACACATTCATGATTATTATAGAACAATGGAGTTATCTTGGGCATTATTAAAAGATTATCAAGCAGTTAAAATAAATTCTGAAGAAACTATAGGATCTAGATTAGTTAAAGAAGCAAGTAATGAGATTTTAAATAGTAATAGTGAAGTTATAAATTTAAGAGCTTTAATAGCCCAAAATAATATTAAAAGTGCTAAAGTTGCAGAAAAAGCAGGCTTTATTAAAATTAATGATTATTTATATCGAAAAAGTCATGAAAACAAACCAAATATTACCCATTTTGCAACTGATAATTTTGAATATACTACTTATGATAAGAATAATAATATACACCAAGAATATTTAAAAATAACTATAGCAAGTAATAATAAATTAGTAAATTACTTAAAAAATACATCATTTGTTTTAAATCATGTTTATGATGATGATTCAGTTGAATATCGTAGTTATAGAGGTATGAGATGAAAGTTGAAACTAGTAATTTTATTTTTTTTACGCTAGATAAAAATAATCCTATTCATTTAAATTTTTTAAAATCAATTACTAATGATGAATTAATAGCAAAATATTTAGGCAATATGAAAAATTATTTTGAAGATATAACTTTTGATTCATTAGATTTTTCTAATCATTACTTAGCTGTTTTAGATAATAAAATAGTAGGTTTTATATCTTTATTTGCTTATTTAGAATATGCATCTTTAAATTTAGCACTTAAAAGTGAATATCGTGGAATTAAATTAGTTAAGGATAATTCTATCGGAACTATGATGATTAAAGAATTTACTGATGAAATGTTTAAGCAAATGCTTACTTTAAAATACTTTGAAGGCATGATTGATAAAAGTAATATATCAAGTCAAAAAATAGCTTTAAAAGCAGGATTTACTCATTATAAAGATAATTCTCATTTTAATAATATGGATGAATATCGTAAATATAAAGTCAGATAACTTGCACTACTTAAGCTTATTTGATATATTAAATCCTAAAAGGAGAAGACAATCATAAATGACTGAAAATACTAAACAAGAATTATTTATTTTAATTGATGATTCTGGAAAACTAAATGCAAATGAAAACTCTTGTATTTATGGAGGATTATTTTTTAATTCTTCTAATGAGTATATGAATTTTATTAATAAATATAAAAGCATTATTAAAAAAATGAGATGTGATTATTGTTTTAAAAATAAAGATAATTGTAATAAAGAATGTTTAGAAATAAAAGGCACCACTAAAATAAAATCATCTCATACTAGACAAATATTTAATTTGCTTAAAAAAGCTAAGAACTTTGGTGTTTTTATTAATAATAAAAAGATTTATCAAAATATTATATCAAATAAATCAGCAAGAGGAAGGTTTATTGATTATGCTCAAAAAAGAATTGTTAAAGAAATAATAGTTTATTGTATTAAAGAAAAATTAATTGATGTTAATAAACCATTGTCTATATATATTAAAACTGATGAATATTCATCAAAAAGTAATGGATATTATAATTTGAAAGATAGTATTTATGAAGAACTTGTTAATGGAATTATAAATTATGACTATTCAATTATGCACAAACCATTAATGAATAATACATTAGAGGTAAAATACACAATGTATAATTCTAAATATAATTATGGTATTCAAAGTGCAGACTTTATTGCTCACTTTTTGCATGGAGAATATGAAAAATATTTAACCCAAAGCAAAGATATTAGTTCTACAATAGATTTTATTGAAGTAAAACTATTCTTACCATAAAAAAAGAGCCTAATGGCTCTTCCTAACCGAGATGGTACTATGTGTACTTAATTCAAAATCATACATCGGTTATAGACCTGACAGGAAAATATTCCTCGGTACAAATAATATAGCATAGCCTAATATTATTTGTCAATTATAGTATATACTATTTTTAATATTTTATGATATATGAAAGGAAGTAAAAAATGAAAAAATTAATTATAATTAAATACGGAGAACTTACTACCAAACATGATAATATTAATTTTTTTATCAAAACTTTAAAAGAAAACATTGATAAATCTTTAGAAGAAGTAAATCATAATATTATTTATGATGTTGGAAGAATGTATATTGAAACAGATGATTATGATTTAGTTATGGATAAACTAACTAAAACTTTTGGTATTCATGAAATTAATATTGGTTATGAACTTGATACTGATGATTTTAATATTATAAGTGAAGAACTACTTAATAAAGTAAAAGAAAAAGAGTTTAAAACATTTAAAGTTCAAACTAAAAGAAGTAATAAAAAGTATCACATGGATAGTATGGAAATTTCTCGTAAATTAGGAGGAATTATCCTAAAAAATATTCCTAATATAAGTGTAGATGTCAAAAGTCCTGAACTACTTATTAATGTCGAAATTAGATTTAATAAAGCATATTTCTATTTTGATAAAGTAGTGGGTATTGGTGGATACCCCGTAGGAGTTGCTGGTAAAGGAGTACTTATGCTTAGCGGAGGAATAGATTCTCCAATTGCAGGTTATCTTGCCATGAAAAGAGGAGTAAGATTAGAGTGTATTTATTTTGATAGTCCTCCTCATACTAGTGAAAATGCCTTAAATAAAGTCCTAGATTTAGCAAATATCTTAAGTAATTACAGTGGATATATAAAAGTGCATGTAATAAGATTTACAGAATTACAAGAAGCAATCTATAAAAATTGTCCTAAAGAATATATGATTACTATTATGAGAAGAATGATGTATCGTATTTCTGAACAAATCGCTCATAAAACAAATTCTAAAGTTATTATTAATGGTGAATCCATTGGTCAAGTAGCAAGTCAAACTTTAACAAGTATGAATGTTATAAATGAAACTATTAAAATACCAGTAATTAGACCAGTAGCATGTTTTGATAAATTAGAAATAATTGATTTAGCTAAAAAAATAGGAACATATGATATTTCAATTAGACCATATGAAGATTGTTGTACGATTTTTGTACCAGATCATCCTGTTATTAACCCAGTACTTGCTAATGCTATCAATTATGAAAACAGTTTTGATTATAAGTCTTTAATAAAAGAAGCAGTATCTAGTGATAAAATAATTAAACTACCACTAATTGATAAAAAATTTGAAGACGTATTATAACAAGTAAAATGCCCATAATAATAATGGGTGAAGGAAATGATAACTAATTTTAAATATGAAAGAATTAAAAGAGATTATAATAATGAATATGGTATAAATTACTATGAAAATGATACCTATGATAACTATAATCGTTTCTTTACAACAAAAAATAATTTAAACGTTCATGATAAAATCTTAATTAGAAAATAGCCGAGTTAGGCTTTTTTTTGATTGAAAAATAGTTTATAATACTTATGGGTGAAGGAAAATGAAAATATTAAGTGTTAATGCTGGTTCATCTTCTTTAAAGTTTACTTTATTTGAAATGCCAGAAGAAAAAGAATTAATTAGTGGGGTTTTTGAAAAAATAGGATTATCTGATTCTTTTTATAGTGTTAAGATTAATGGTGAAAAAACTAAAAAAATTACTAGTTTACCTAGTCATAAAGAAGCTTTTGAAATCTTAATGAAAGAATTAATTGATAATAAAATTATTGAAGATTATTCTGAAATTAAAGGAATTGGTCATAGAGTAGCACAGGGTGGTGCCTATTTTGATAAAAGCGTTCTTGCAACAGATGAAAACATTGATATCGTATCAAAATTATCTCAAATTGCGCCACTTCATAATCCAGCAGCTGTAATTGGTATTAATGCTGCTAAAGAAGTTGTTCCTGGAGCTGTTCAAACTTTAGTATTTGATACATCTTTCCATCAAACTATTGATGAAGTAAATTATATGTATGCAGTTCCTTATGAATGGTATACTAAATATAATGTAAGAAAATATGGTTTCCATGGAACTAGTCATAAGTACGTATCAATGAAAGCTAATGAATTATTAGGAAGAACTGATACTAGATTAATTACTTGTCATATTGGTAATGGAGCAAGTATTAGTGCGGTTGCTGGTGGTAAATGTATTGATACATCTATGGGTCTTACTCCAAATGCAGGTCTTATGATGGGAACTCGTTGTGGTGATATTGATGCATCTATCGTAAGTTATATCTCTGAATGTGAAAATTTATCTGCTACAGAAGTTAACAATAAATTAAATAAAGAATCAGGTCTTCTTGGAATAAGTGGTGTTTCATCTGATTCAAGAGATGTAGAAGATGGAATTGCAAGAGGCGATAAAAGATGTATTTTAGCTCAAAATATGTATGTTAAGAAAATTGTTGATTACATTGCTGCCTATTATGCTGAATTAGGTGGATGTGATGCCATTATCTTTACTGCTGGAGTAGGAGAAAATAGTATTACTACTAGAGCTCAAATATTAGAAAAACTTTCTTGTTTTGGAGTTAAATTAGACACTGAAAGAAATGATGTTAGAGGTAAAGTACAACTAATTACTGCTGATAACTCTAAGATTCCTGCTTATGTAATTCCAACAAATGAAGAATTAATGATTGCAATTGATACTTATAACTTAACTAAATAGTTTGGATTATTATGGAGAAAAAGATTTTTAATAAAATAAAAAAATACGATACCATAGTAATTGCTAGACATATTGGACCAGATCCAGATGCTATTGCCAGCGAGTTTGCTTTAAGAGATTCAATTAGACTTACATTTCCAAATAAGAATGTATATGCAGTAGGAGTAGGAGTTGCTAAATTTAGAGCATATGGTGACTTAGATAAATTACCAGTAATCAATAAAGATGCTCTTTTAATTGTAGTAGATGTACCAAATATTTCTAGAATAGATGGTGTAAATTTTAATGACTTTAAAGAGGTAATTAAAATAGATCATCATCCTTTAGAAGATAAAATGGGCTCTTTAGAAATTATTGATGAAACAGCATCATCTGCTTGTGAAATAATAGCTAGACTCTTATTTAATACTAAACTTAAAATTGATACTAAAGTAGCTGAAAATCTCTTTTTAGGAATCGCTAGTGATAGTGATAGATTTTTACTTCCTACTACTAGTCCTAGAACTTTTAAAATAGTTTCTAAATTAGTAGAAGATTATAATTTAGATTTAAAAAAACTATATAATATTTTATATGAAAAACCTTTAAATGACTTTAGATTCCAATCTTTTATAGCATTAAATATGACTATAACTGAAAATGGTTTTGGTTATATGAAAATAAATTCTGAAATTATAAAAGAATTTGGTGTTGATGCTTCTACTGCTTCTAACTTAGTAAATAATTTTAATTTTATTAAAGAAATGATTGCTTGGGCTTTTGTATCTTATGATGAAAGACAAGAATTGTATAAAGTTAATATTAGATCAAGAGGTCCAATTATTAATGAAGTTGCTAGTAAATATAATGGAGGAGGCCATAAATTTGCCTCTGGAGCCAGAATTAAAGATGCCGATGAAGTAGATAAGTTATTTGCTGAATTAGATAATACATGTAAAATATATAATGAAACTTTAATTAAAGAAAATGACTCTCAAATGAATTAGATGAAAATCTAGTTCATTTTTTAAAAATAAAATCTTTAATATATTTTAAATATATTATATAATATTAAAAGAATAGAGGGACTTATGAATATTTTAGATATTATTAATAAAAAAAGATTAAATAAACCACTAACATATGAAGAACTATCATATGCTTTTAATGGCTATCTAAATGGAAAAATAGAAGATTATCAAATGAGTTCACTTTTAATGGCAATTACTATTAATGGTTTATCATTTGAAGAAACTTTTAATTTAACTAAAATATTTATTGATAGTGGTGAAGTATATCATTTTGATAAAAAAGTCTGTGATAAACATAGTACAGGCGGAGTAGGAGATACAGTAACTTTAATAATAGCGCCTATTTTAGCAGCATTAGATATTCCAATTGCAAAAATGAGTGGTAAAGGACTTGGTATTACTGGTGGTACTATTGATAAACTAGAAAGCATTCCAGGCTTTAATGTTAATCTTTCTAAAGAAGACTTTTATGAAAATATAAAAAAATGTAATATTGCAGTAGGTGCTCAAACAGAAAACTTAGTACCCCTAGATAAAGTAATATATGCTCTAAGAGATGTTACTGGAACAACTGAATCAATTCCTTTAATTGCATCATCTATAATGAGTAAAAAAATTGCATCAGGTGCATCCTTTATTGTAATAGATATTAAATGTGGTGAAGGTGCTCTTATTAAAAATAAACAAGATGCTAATACCTTAAGTGAATGGCTTATTAAAATTGGCCGAAAATTTAATGTTAATGTTAAGACTATTATTACTGATATGGATGAGCCTCTATCAAATTCGATTGGTAATGCCTTAGAAGTTATGGAAGCTATCGAAGTTCTTAAAGGAAAGGAAACAAGCCTTACAAAGATTTCATTAGAAGTAGCAGCTACATTAATCTCAATATATAAAGGACTTGCTTATGCCTCAGGTTATATATTAGCCAAAAAAGCATTAAATGATGGATCTGCTTATAAAGCTTTTCTAAAATGGATTACAACTCAAGGTGGAGATTTATCTAAATTAAAGGTAAGTGATTATGTATATCATTTAAGAAGTAATAAAGATGGATATATTTCTAAAGTAAGTGCTCTTGCTTGTGGAAAGTTATCTTTAAAATTAGGAGCTGGAAGACTTAAAAAAACAAGCAAAATAAATTATGGAGTAGGTATCAAACTATATAAAAATAGTAATGAATACGTTAAAAAAGGTGATTTACTTGCAGATATTTACGTTCCAAATTTAAACTTTAAATTAATGAAAGAAGACTTAAAAATATTTACTATTGATAGTAAAAAATAGGTCTTTTTTAAAGTATATTAAAATAATATTTAATAGATTTATGAAAATAAAAGTTCATCCTT
This sequence comes from uncultured Bacilli bacterium, assembly GCA_905236935.1. The sequence continues at coordinate 22,206 of CAJOQL010000088.1, read as the reverse complement.
TAAGTTATTTTATAATATCTAGTTTTATATTATGTGGTTACTTTAATTATTTTTTAATAATAAGTATTATTTTATTTTTTCATGATTTAGGACACATTATTCTTATGAAAATATTTAAAGTATCTATTAAAAGTATATCTATAATGCCTTTTGGTAGTATTATTAATACTGATATTAAATATAACTTAAATAGTAATAAACTATTATTAATTTCACTTGCAGGAATAATAATGCAAGTAATAATGTATTATATTTTTAATTTATTATTTACTTTAAATATAATAACTATTTTAACTTATAATATATTTCTAATATATAATAAAAATATCATTTTATTTAATATAATACCAATTATACCTTTAGATGGCTCTAAAATACTAATTAGCATTTTAGAAAGATTTATACCATATAGATTATCTCTTAAATTAGTTAGTTTTATTAGTTTAATAGGGATAATATTATTTATTTTTCTAAATAGTATAAACTTAAATTTAATTATGCTTATTATATATTTATTTTATAAAACATATACAGATATTTTAAGTTCTAAATATATCTTTAATAAGTTTTTATTAGAAAGATTCTTATATAAAGTTAAACATCAAAAAATCAAAAATATTAAGAATATTAAAAATATTTATAAAAACCGTTATAATTTTATTAATAACATAGAAGAATATAAAATTTTAGCAAAACTATTTGACAATAAGGGGTAATTTTGGTATTATCTAGTTGTTTGTAATTAATTTATAAACCGCACTAAAAAGGTAAAAAGTTGGATTTCCACACCTTAAGGGCGAGTCCTAAAAAAATAGAAAAGGAGGATAAATTAATGAAAGCTATATTTGTAACTGGTGGAAAACAATACTATGTTGGTGAAGGCGACACTATTTATGTTGAAAAACTAAATGCTGAAGAAGGAACAACAATTGATTTTGATACAGTATTAGCTGTTGGAGAAAAAACTGGAACTCCATATGTAAGTGGTGCTAAAGTTACTTGCGAAGTTGCTAAACATGGTAAACAAAAGAAGATTCTTGTTTTCAAATACAGACCTAAGAAGAAATATCGTAAGACTCAAGGTCATAGACAACCTTATACTAAATTAGTAGTTAAGAAAATTGTTGGTTAATTATTATGATTAAAGTAAAAATTAATGATAATTCCATAATTATTAGGGGGCATGCAAACTTTGATGATTATGGTAAAGATATTGTTTGTGCAGCTGTATCAAGTATTGTAACAGCTTCAGTAAATGATATGCATATAGTAAGTCCTAATGGTCTAGTATACGAAGATGATGGGGTTACTATAAAAATCACAATAATAAAAAATGATGATTTATTATATAAACTATTAAATAATCTAAAAGAATTATTAACTAATTTATCTTTAGATTATCCGAAAAATATCAAAGTTGAAAGGGAAGGATAAAATGTTATTTTTAAAATTAAACATTCAACGTTTTGCTCATGTTAAGGCTCAAGGTTCTACTCAAAACGGTAGAGATTCTGAAGGCCGTAGATTAGGTGCTAAATTATCTGATGGACAAACAGCTAAAGCTGGTAATATTATATATCGTCAAAGAGGTACTAAAATCTATCCAGGTAAAAATGTTGGAATGGGAAAAGATCATACATTATATGCTCTAATCGATGGAACAGTAAAGTATGAAAGATTAGGAAAAGATAAGAAAAAAGTAAGTGTTTATGAATTAGCATAATACTTACTTTTTATTTTTAAATAAAAATGTGAAACTTTTTAAGGAAAAAATATTAAAAAAGTTTCACATAGTGTTAGAAAAATATTATTAAACTATTTACTTAATAGTTAAAATCTCAAAGCCCGCCGAAATAATTTTCAAAAAATAAAAGTTATTTCGATACAACGAAATAATTTTATAATTATTTTCTTCTATTATATAATGCTACTAGAGGCGATAAGAATGTTAATTAGAGAAAAATATTTATCACAAATTAGAGGTTTTTATGATTCTAATTTAATAAAAAATTTTAGTTGGAATAAGAAGATGTGGAAAGTCAGTTATATTGGAGCAAATAATTGATGAATTAAAGAAAAGGAAAATAGATAATAGTCATATTATATATAAATTTTGAATTTGTTGAATTCGAAGAATATCTTGACTATAAAAAACTAAATAAATATGTCAAAGAACAAATTAATGATGATAAAATTTATTATTTATTTCTAGACGAGATTCAAAATGTTGATAAATTTGATAAAGTAATAAATTCTTTGCGAGCATCAGTAAAAAATATAAGCATATTTATTACTGGGTCCAATAGTACCTTGCTATCTTAAGAATTATCATCAGATCTTTCAGGAAGATATGTAATATTTAATATCAATCCATTATCATATCAAGAATATATTGAATTAACAGACAAAAATGGAAAAGATATAAATACTTTTTGGGATTATGCTAAATGGGGAGGACTACCAAATAGATGCGATTTTACTAATGAAAAAGATATTAAAAATTATTTGCATAGTGTATTTGATTCAATAATATTAAGAGATGTAGTTAAAAGATTAAAACTAAAAGATACTATTTTATTCAATATGATATTACAATATTTAATAGAAACTACTGGTAGAGAGTTTTCAGCTGATAATATTAGTAAGTATTTGGAAAAAGAATATAAAAAGATTTCTACTGAAACATTATATCAATATACAGATGCATTATGTAAAGCATTAATTTTAAGAAAAATATATCGCTATGATATAAGTGGTAAATCTGTATTAAAAACTTTAAATAAATACTATTCTGTTGACTTAGGAATAGCTCAAATAAAAAACAATAATCCTGAATTTAAAAATTATATTATATTGGAAAATATAGTTTTAAATGAACTTATATCTAGAGGATATACAGTTTATATTGGTAAAACAAAAAATGGAAAAGTTGATTTTATAGCAAAAAAAGATAATGAAACTAAATATTTTCAAGTTACTTATCAACTTGATGGAATTAATAGAGAAGAAACAATTCAAAGAGAATTTGGAGCTTTTAAATATATTGAAGATAATTATCCAAAGTATGTAATATCTATGGATAATTATGATTATTCTAAAGATGGTATTAAGCATTTAAATATTATAGATTTCTTATTAGATAATAGTATATAAAATATAATTCCATTTTAAGCGGCGCTTAGCACTAACACATGTTAGCCCTACTAAACTTGCTGTAACATCTAGCAATGCCAATGCAATCTTTCTTTTTGATGAACTTTATTTTACATTAAAGATGTATAAAAAAGAGGCCTTTTTAGATATTTATATTTACTTATTATTTTAATTTATGATATTATTGTTATAGTTAAGGATATGATAATATGATTAATAAAAGAATAACTATTATAGTAGCTTTAATAGGAGTATTACTAGTAACTGCATTAGGAACAAGTTTTGCTCTATTTGAAAAAGTCCAAACACAAGAAGGTAACAATACAATTTCAACCTATAATTGTTTAGATGTAACAATAACAGGTGGAGATGCTATATCTATAAGTGCAGCTTATCCTATTAAGGATGAAGAAGGAGTATTGCAAACCCCATATACATTTACAGTTACAAACAATTGTGACCATTTTATTGGAGTAGATTTAGGAGTAGAATATCAAGCTACATCTACAATAGCACCATCTTTAATAAAAGCCGCTATTAGTAAAGGCCATGATGGTATTATGCCTAAATTATTATCTAATTATAAACTATTTGAAACTATTAATGTTGAAACTGAAACTAATCCTGAAGATGGAGAAGATGAAGGTGATGATGATATAGATGATGATATAGATGATGAAACAGATCCAACTACTAATCCTGAACCACAAGTAGCAAATCAAATTCATCGATACAAAATGGAACATGTTGGGTTGCCAGCCAATGATAGTCAAACATTTGAATATCGTATGTGGTTAGACTATTCAGCAGAAAATTTAACAAGTTCTGATAAAGTTGATGTAAAAATTCTTGCTAGTGAAACAGTTCGAACTGAAGAAGCAGCTCCAGACAATTGGTGGACATCAAACACTATTAATGGTAGTACAACTCTACTTAAAGCCATAAGAACTGATAATATTATTAGAACACCACTAACTGAACCAGGAAAAGCAATTAATTTAGAAAATGAAGCATTAATTGCAAGTACTGAAGATGATTATGGGTTATCATATTATTATAGAGGAAATGTAAATAATAACTATGTATTATTTGCCGAAAAATGTTGGAAAATAGTAAGAGTGGATGGTTTGGGTAATATTAAATTAATTTTATGGAATGATGATAATAATTGTGATGGTAAAGAGCCAGTAAGAACTGGTGCATTTAACTCAAGAACATATACTAAAAGTGATGGGGAATCAACAGGCGACTTATATCAAACAGCCAGTGGAGTAGGATTTATGTATGGAAAGCCTGATTCAACAACCCTTTACACAAATCCAGATCCAATAACTGGTGCCCAAACTGGTGCGCAAGATAATATAAGTAAAAGTACAATACTAGGATATCTAGAAACATGGTATGGTAATAATATAAACAAAGTAGTTGAAGAAAACTCAACAGAAAAATATTCAGATTATCTAGCAGATGTCATCTGGTGCGGTGATAAATCAAGAAGTAGTGGCCCTGGTTATGGTCAATTAGGAGAAGCAAGATCATATTTTAGTGCAAGAGCAAGAATACGTGCTGAAGACAATATAGCAAATGCAAAGCCAACATTAATATGTCCAGATGAAGGATTAGAAGGTAGTCCAACAATCTCAAAATATACGATGGAAGCAACAAAAGAAAATAAAGGAAATGGAGATTTAGATTACCCAATTGGATTAATCACAGCAGATGAAGTAGCCTTTGCAGGTGGAGCATTCAATAAATCTAATCGTACCTATTACTTATATACGGGATTGAACTCTCACTACTGGACTATGTCGCCGAATTGCTTCGACGCTTCTCTCGCTAGCATCTGGATCGTTAATGACTATGGCGTCTTGTACGCCGTCAACGTCAGCGGTAAAAGCGGCGGTGTCCGCCCCACAGTTTCTCTAAAATCAACAACTACGATATCTAGTGGTAATGGTACTGCCCAAAGTCCTTATGTAATAAATGGAGTAAGTGCTTAACTTTAAAGCCGTAATCTTAAATCTAGAAAGTATTTACACTAAATCCTTAGTGCAAATAAACTAAGAGCGAGAAATACTATCAAATTAAACAAAATACTTCAAAAGATTTTTAAAACTCTTTTGAAGTATTATAATTAATAGGACTAATCCAATTAACCTAATTGAAATATATTAGGTTTTCTTTTACAAGTTAATTAAAAAGAATACAAATTAATAAATAATTATGTTAAAATAAATAATGCTAATAAAAGTAGGTGTGGTAATGGAAGAAATATTAAAAAGAATACATGAATATAGTTTAGAAGAAATAATGGGTTCTAGGTTTGCTAGATATTCTAAGTATATAATACAGGATAGAGCAATCCCTGATGTTAGAGATGGTTTAAAACCTGTTCAAAGAAGAATTATCTATGCTATGTATCGTGATAAAAATACTTATGATAAACAGTTTAAGAAATGTGCTAATGCTGTAGGTAATGTTTTAGGACATTATCATCCACATGGTGATACATCAGTTTATGAAGCTTTAATTCGTATGAGTCAAGATTGGAAACAAAATCATATTCTAATTGAAGTAGATGGCAATAATGGTTCTATTGATGGTGATGGGCCAGCTGCTTATCGTTATACAGAGTGTCGCTTAGCAAAAATTAGTGAAGAACTTCTTAAAGATTTAGATAAAGATACAGTTATAATGGCTCCTAACTATTCAGATACTTTACTAGAGCCAACTGTACTTCCTGCTAAGTTTCCTAATTTACTAGTTAATGGTACTAATGGAATAAGTGCAGGATATGCTACTAATATACCTCCTCATAATTTAATTGAGGTATGTGATGCTGTTATTAAGAGAATAGATAGTCCTAATTGTCATGAAGATTCTATCTTTGAAATAATGAAAGGTCCTGACTTTCCAACTGGTGGTATCGTTGAAGGATTAGATGGAATAAAATCTGCTTTTAAAACTGGCCGTGGTAAATTAATTGTAACATCTAAATGTGAATTTGAAAGAAATAAAGGTAAAGACCAAATAGTTGTAACTGAAATACCATTTGAAGTTAATAAATTATTATTAGTTCGTAAAATAGATGATATTAGATATGAAAAGAAAATAGATGGTATTGCTGAAGTTCGTGATGAATCTGATAAAGAAGCAAATATTAGAATAGTTATTGATTTAAAACCAGGTGCTGATAAAGAGTTAGTTTTAAAATATCTTTTAAAAAATACTGACTTGCAAACTACTTATAACTATAATATGGTTTGTATTGACAAGAGACGTCCTAGGCTTTTAGGTATTATTCCAATTATAGATGCTTATATTGATCATCAAAAAGAGGTAATAACTAAAAGAACTGAATTTGATCTAGCAACTGCTAAAAGTGAAATGCATATTACGGAAGGTTTAGTTAAAGCTATAAGTATACTAGATGAAGTAATTAGAATTATTCGTAATAGTAAAAATAAACAAGATGCAATTTCTAATTTAGTAAAAGAATATGATTTTACGGAAGAACAAGCAACTGCAATTGTAATGTTACAATTATATCGTTTAACTAATACTGATGTTACAATATTAGAAGAAAAACTTAATAATTTAAGAAAGATTATTGAACAATTAAGTGCTATATTAAGTGATGAAAATAAACTTAAAATGGTTATTAAAGAAGAACTTAGAAGAATTAAAAAAGAATATGGTATTCCTAGAAAAACTGAAATTAAAGCAGAAGTTACTGAAATTAAAATAGATGAAAAAGATTTAATTCAAAAAGAAGATGTTATTTTAATTTTAACTAATGATGGATATTTAAAGAAAGTAAGTCTAAAGAGTCATAGTGCAAATGATGGTGAAACTGCTCTAAAACCAGGTGATTATGTAATTAGTTACATGCAAACTAATACTTTAAATAAATTATGTGTCTTTACATCTTTAGGTAATTATTTATATATTCCAATTCATGAAATTCCTTCATGTAAATGGAAAGATTTAGGTAAACATGTAAGCAATATTATAACAATAAGTCCAGATGAAAAAGTAGTATGTGCTTATGTTATAAATGAAGAAGTACAAAACCCAATTGTAACATTCTTTACTAAAGAAGGAATGGTAAAGCAAACTTTATTAAATGACTTTATAGTAACTCGTTATAATAAACCATATACTGCTATGAAATTAAAAGATGGTGATGAAGTAATTAATGTATCAATTACTAAACCAAATACTATTCTTATTACTGAAACTGGATACTATTTAAATTATACAACTGCAGAAATACCAGTTAGTGGTGCTAAAACCTCAGGAGTTAAAGGTATTAACTTAAAAGAAGATAATGTTGTAGCAGGATTTACTTATAATTCTGATGATGAATATATTAATATCTTTACTAATCAAGGTACTGCTAAGAGAATAAAGGTAAAAGAATTAAATTTACTTTCTCGTGCTAAAAGAGGTACTACTTTAATTAAGAAAGTTAAGGCTAAAGATTACAAGATAGTTAATGCATTTGTAACAGATGCTAGAGATAATATAGGATATAAATGTAAAGATGATATTGTTCTTATTAAGAATAGTGATATTCCAATTATGGATTTAATATCAACCGGATCTGTTATTAGTAAACAAAAAATTGATAGTGCATTTCCTCTTAAAGAATTAAAAGTAATTTTAGATGAAAATATTGAAGTTAAGATGGAAGACGAATCTAATATTAAAGAGATGACTATTGATGACTTTATAGATGATTTTAAACTATAGAATATTTACCACTTATTAAAATATAATTTAATAGGTGGTTTTATTATGGATAAAAAGGAAGAATTTAAATTTTTTGTAAAAAAACATCCAGAACTAGTAAGTTATGTTAGAGACAAAAAAAATACTTGGCAAGATTTTTATGAAATATATGATATGTATGGAGAAGATGAAAATGTCTGGAATAAATATAAAGAAGAAGATAGAGCTTTACCACTAGCAGAACTATCAAATATCGTAAAAAGTATTAATATGGATAGTATTCAAAAACATATTAATAATGCTCAAAAAGTAATAGGGGTAATTCAAGAACTAACTAATAAAACACCAACAAATAATATAGTCCAAAATATTCCTAAAACTCCAAGAGCCATAACAAAATTTTTTGGTGATTAGATGGCTCCAGAATTAATGATAAAAATATCTAATGATGTAAATTTACATAATTATTTAAAAAATAATTCATATTGGTATAAATATTTAAATAGAGATAAAAATAGCTTTAAATCTTTTTATAATGCCTATAAACTAAATGATAGAAGTGAAAAAATAGGAAAAGCAAGTTCAGTAGTTGATACCTTAGGGACAGTAAACAATATCCTAAAAATTTTAAAATAATAAAAAAATAATTGACTAATAAAATCCTTTTTTATATAATTATTTTAGAAAGTAGGAGGAATAAAATGAAAAATAGTAAGAAAGGTTTTACATTAGTTGAACTATTAGCAGTTATCGTAGTACTTGCCATTATCATGATTATTGCAGTACCATCAGTAATGGATTCAATGAATAATGCAAGAAAAGGTGCTTTTAGAGTTTATGCCCAAAAAGTATTAACTACTGCAGAAACTAAGCATCAAGCTACTGTTCTTAATGGTAATGATAATGTTGCTAATTATTGTACACAATTAACAACATTAATGGGAGAAAATACTGGTTCCTATGATGGATATGCTGTAGTCTGCGGTGGTAATACAGATCATACTAGATATTTTGTATCAATAAAGGATAATAATTTTAGTTATGATAAAAAAGATTACAATTCGGTTAGTGCAGATCCAGAAAATGCAAGTGAATTAACTAGTGTTACATGTCCTAGTGGTAATGATTTGGCAGATTATTGCTCATCTGCAATAGGAAGTTAGAAAAAGGAGGAGAGAATAATGAGAAATAATAAAAAAGGTTTTACATTAGTAGAGTTATTAGCAGTAATCGTAGTACTTGCTATCATTATGATTATTGCAGTACCATCAGTAATGGATTCAATGAATAATGCAAGAAAAGGTTCATTTGTTGTATATGCTCAAAAGACAATGACTACTGCAGAAACTAAAGTTCAAGCTTTAAGTTTAAGTGGAGGTTTACCAAATCAATGTTATACACTTAAAGCTTTAATGGGGGAAAATACTGGTACTTATAATGGTTACGTTGTGGTAGGCAATATCGGAACTGCAACTAATCCAACATTTAACATTTATTTAAAAGACAATAACTATAGTATTGAGAATAAAACTGCTGCAGATTTAAAACAAGAAAGTGTCGGAGATTCTAAAACACTTACCATTCCAGTTGGATGCTGCAAGACGATGGCATGCTCAGACGCTAACGATAAAATTAAACAAGATGAACAATCAATTTAATTTTTAAATCAAGGTTTATACTTTGATTTTTTTATGCTATAATTTTTTTGGTGGTAAAATGATAATCGGTTCACATGTAAGTTTTAATAAAGGACAACTTTTAGCAAGTGCTAAAGAAGCAATTAGTTATAATGCAAATACATTTATGTTTTATACTGGAGCTCCTCAAAATACAATGAGAAGTCCAATAAATGATGAATTAACTAAAAAAGCAATAGAGTTAATGAATAAAAATAATATATCAATTGATAATGTAATATGTCATGCTCCATATATAATTAATCTTGCAAATAATATTGAAGAAGAAAAGTATTTATTTAGTCAAAATTTCTTAAAAAATGAAATTGAAAGATGTGAAAAATTAGGTGTTAAATATATCGTGCTTCATCCTGGTTCTGCTACTAAATTAGATAGACTCACTGCAATAAATAATATTATTAATGCTTTAAATAATATTTTAGAGTCTGATAATAATGTAATGATATTACTTGAAACAATGGCAGGAAAAGGTACTGAAATAGGCTGTAAGATGGAAGAAATTGCTACTATTATAAATGGCATAAAGTTAAAAGATAAAATTGGTGTATGTTTAGATACTTGTCATTTAAATGATTCTGGGGTTGATTTAAATTCATTTGATAGTTATTTAAATATTTTTGATAAATATATTGGTATTAATAAGATTAAATGTGTTCATATTAATGATTCTAAAAATGAACTATCTTCTCACAAAGATCGTCATGAGAATATTGGATTTGGTACGATAGGTTTTAATACTTTATTAAATGTTATTTATCATGAAAAATTAAAAGATGTTCCATTTATACTTGAAACACCATATATTGAAGATTATGCACCATATAAGTTAGAAATAGAAATGATAAGAAATAAAGAGTTTAATCCTAATTTAAAAGAAGATGTAAAGAATAATTAGGAGAGTAAGTATGGTTAATATAATAATATCATTAGTATCATTTATATTATGTTTTTTAGTAGGTTTTCTTCCACCTTTTACATGTTGGATAGGTCTAATAGTTATTTATATAATAAGTTTAGGAATAGTAATTTATAATTGTATATATTTAATTTCAAAAGAATTTAAGGATTTAAAGACAATTATTGCTTTAGTATTATCATTATTACCAATAATATATGGCTATGATTTAATGAATTTTAATCATACTTATAATGAAACTAGAAAAGGTTTAAATAAAGAGTTTAGTAATTACAAAATTATTGGTGTAGAAAAAGATATTAAAATTCCAGGATGTGATTATCTTTTTAAAGTTAAATTAAATGATTCAACTGACATTGTTTTTCATGCTAGTTATTGTAGCTTCCCTGGAACTGATATTCCTTATTATGATGCAACTAATGATTATATAAGCTATTACTTACCATATTATTTAAATAAGTATAATAAAGAAAATAATACTAATATTAAAGCATATGTAAAGGATGAAGATAAGGCTGATAATTACAATAAAGATAATTATATTAATGTTTATAATTTTGTCAAATTCTTATTTAATTTAAATAAAAATGCAAAATATCAATTAATATTTTATAATGAAGATACTAAAAAGGATAATATAGTTAATTCTTGGAATTGGGAAAATAGACTTAATTTTTTATTAGAAAATAGATACTATCATAACTATAGATAACTAATATATTTTTGAAGTAGTTTTTCAATTTTTTCATAGTTCTCACTAGAGAATCTATCTTTATAGGCACTTAAATTAAAAGTGTCTTTATTTTTGATAGCGTCTTTATAATTATTTTTAATAAAATCATAAGTGAAATCTAATTCACTATCATTAAGTAAAATATCATTCTTTTTACCAAAAGCTAAAATATCTTCCTTTCTTAAACTATTTACATACAAATCTATTATATTCATTTTAACACCCCAGAATATTATATGTTGTGAATGGGCATAATATTAATATGAAAAATAAATTATGGATATTTATATTAATTATTAATTCTATCGTACTTTATAGGGTTTTATCTTTAAATATAAGTCATAGTTATATTATAAGAGATACTATTATTGAGGGGATAACTGCTCCAAGAGGTAGAATATTAGATATTAAAGGCAATATATTAGTTGATAATAAAGGAGTAAAAACTTTAGTATTTAATAAATTAAATGTTAAAGATAGTGAACTTATAAATATTTCTAAATTAATAAGTCAAACGATTAGTCTTGATGAAAATGTAAGTGATTATGATTTAAAATACTATTATTATGTTTTAAATAAAAATATTATAGACAATTTAATAAATAAAGATATTTTAAAAAAATATGAAGAACGAAAAATAAATTCTAAAGAATTATTAAATGAAAAATTAAATATAATTACTGATGATATGATAAGTACTATTAATAAAAAAGAAGCTTATATATATTATTTACTTAATAAAGGCTATAGTTATGAAGATAAAATAATAAAAACTAATTTAACAGAAGAAGAGTATATTAAAATAAATGAACTAAATATAAAAGGCTTAAAAACAGTGATAACTTGGGAAAGAGTTTATCCTTATGGTAAAACTTTAAGAGACATATTCGGATCAGTATCTAGTATATTTCAAGGTATTCCTTTAGAACTTAAAAATTATTATTTAAATAAAGGTTATAACTTAAATGATAGAGTTGGAATTAATAATTTAGAGTTAATCTATGATGATTATTTAAAGGGTGAAAAAGCTAAATATAAATTAGAAAATAATCATATAGTCAAAATAAGTGATGAGGTTAAAGGTAAGGATTTAGTTTTAAGTATTGATATAGATTTACAATTAGAACTTGAGAAAATAATAGAAGAAGAAATGATTAAAGCTAAAAAAGAATATAATACTAAATATTATGATACATCTTATATGATAGTAAGTAATCCTAATACAGGGGAAATTATATCATTAATTGGGAAGAAAATAGATAAGGATAGTAATTTTCTAGATTATAGTTATTACAATGCTTTAAACTCTTTTACAGTAGGTAGTGCTGTTAAGGGAGCTAGTATTTCAGTTGGTTATAAATATAATATTATTGATGAGAAAACTAAAGTATTAGATGGATGCGTAAAACTTAAAAATCAAGGAAGAAAATGTTCTTGGAAAAGTTTAGGATATGTTAACGATATAGAAGCTCTTCGTATGAGTAGCAATTATTTTCAATATTTAATTGCGATAGGTTTAACAGGAAATAAATATAAGTCTGGAATTAAAATTAATGCCACAAAAGAACATTTTAATATGTATCGTAATATGTTTGCATCATATGGGTTAGGTACTTTAACAGGTATTGATTTATCCAATGAAAGTACAGGTCAAAAAGGTAGTACAATAAGTGATGATTTACTTCTTAATATGTCAATTGGGCAGTATGATACATATACACCTTTAGCGTTATCACAATATATTAATACTATTGCTACTGGCAACAGAACTAAATTATCATTACTTAAATATGTATTAAATGAAGATGGTAGTGTATTTTATGAAAATAAAAATGAGGTATATAATGTAGTAGATTTAGATGAAAAATATATAAATAGAATAAGAGAAGGATTTAGGGAAGTAAATAAAACAGGAACTGGTTATTCCTATACTAATCATAAATTTACATCAGCAGGAAAAACTGGAACAGCTGAAAGCTTTTTAGATACTGATTTAGATGGAAAAATAGATAAAGCAACGGTAAGTACTTCTTATATCATGTATGCACCATATGAAAATCCAGAGTTTTCAATGATTATAGTAAGTCCTCATATTAAATACAAAAATAATGTAAGTGATTATAAATATCCAGTAAATGCTAGAATTATAAAAAGAGCAAGTGATTTAGTCTATAATACTTTATTAAAGTAATAATTAAAAAAGTAAGAAATTGAGTAATTAATATAGCAGACTTTAATTGGTTTGCTTTTAATTTGTAATTATGTTAGGTTGCTAAGAAAGCTTTAAGCATGCTATAATTTCATTAGAAAGAAGATATATTTATGAAATGTACTTTAATGAATAAAAATACTAAGATATTTGATTTTGAAATTGACTATGATTATAACATTATAAATATATATGATATTTATAATATAGAGTATGCACCTTATATGCTTTTATCATTTTCTGATTTTATTGATTTAATTCACAAAACTAATGAATGGTTTAATAAAAGAAGTATTCCATCATGGCGTAAACAATTACAATCTTTATTTGAAAAATTAAATGTAAAAAGTAGTGAAGAATTAGTTAGTAAATCATATGGATTATCACTTTCTGATCAATATTGGTTTAAGGAATATAATAGTGATATTAAATGGGAAAATATTAATTTTTTCACTAATGATTTTGAATATGAAGCATATTTTGATGCTTCTTTAGGAATTTCAAGTAATAGTTCTAGTAAAATATCACTTTATTCACCTAATAATACAACTGATGGAATGATACAAAAAGCGTGGATAATCGATAATAAAAAAAGATACTTATTAAAAGGATCTTATGGAAGATTAAATATTGAACCAATTAATGAGTGGCTTGCTAGTGAAATAGCAAGAAGAATGGGATTTGATTATTGTAATTATGAAATTACTATTTATAAAGACTTATTGGTTTCTAAATGTGAATGCTTTATAAATGAATGTGAAGAATTAATACCAGCATCACAAATATTTAATAATGACAAAAAAAGTAACAATGAAACTGATTTTGGATATTATGTACGAATTATCAAAAAACATGGAATAGAAAATGCTGAACAAAAGCTAAAAGAAATGTTTTTAATAGATTATTTAATTGGCAATTATGATAGACACTTAAATAATTTTGGAATTATAAGAAATGTCGAAACATTAAAATGGGAAAGAACAGCACCTATTTTTGATTCTGGTTCTTCAATGTGTTCTAATGCCAAAAATGTAGAAGAAATAAATTTAGAAAATACTGTTTGTAAGTTTTTTACAAATACGGAAATGAATACTAATGATTTATATAATTATTTAAATTTAAATAAATTTGATTTATCTCCACTTAAAGGTTTAGATTTAGAATATAAAAAGATGCTTAAAAAATATCAAAAATATACTATGATAATCGATGAAGTAATTGATAAATTATCCCTTGAATTATCAAAGAGAATAAATAACAAATAACTAAAATCTAATTGATTAATTAAATATTTATATATTATAATGAAGTTAGAAAGGAATATATTATGAGAAAAAGAGCACTATTTACTTTATTTCTATTTATAGGATTATTTATTTTATCAGCTTGTGGTAATAAGAATAGTAATACTCTTAAAGGAATTCAGGAAAAATTACATCTCTTAGAGTCTTATAAGCAATTACAAGAATATAGTAATTATACTGATAAACTTGTGGGTGATACATTAACTATTTCAGTAGATAACGATTATGATAAGGGTAGTTACAATTTTACTATTGATGGTGATTATATTACTTTAACTGCTAAAAAAGATGATATTTCTGCAGCTATTATATATTTAGAAATAGCTGCTGCTGTAGCTGAATATAATAATATGGATTCTGCTTTAGTCAAATCTTATATAAATGCTGTATTTACAGATAATTTAGAAGATAAGTATGCTAAGCATATAGAAAAAGATGATAAAGAAATTTATTCGTTCTATATTGCTGATCAGTTTGATTTATCTTTATTAGATAGTATTTCTATAAAAGAAAAAGATTTAGAATTTTTTGATGCTTTTAAAGAAAGTACTTCATTTGCTGGCTCAAAAGGAAATTTTATATATCGTGGTTATGGTGATAGTAAAGAATCATATATTATCTTTGGCCAAAGAAATGGCTTTAACGATAATGCTTACGATAACTTATTAGTATTGATAAAACATTTTTATCCTAAAGAGTATAATAATTTTACAAAGAATTATACAAAAATTGAAGAAAAATCTTTTGGTAAATTTAGTATTAATTATTTAACTAATGAAGAAGAAATCGAAGAAGTATTTGGAGATTCAAACACCAAAAATTATAAGCTTATTAAAATAAATTATAGTAAGTAGGATTGTTAGGATAGTTTTGACTATCCTTTTATAATGAAATAATATTTTTATAATATTTAGTTTTAAGACTTATAGGAAAAGCACTATTTATGTGGGGACTTGATTTTTTTAAAAAATATGATATAATAACACCCGAAAAAAGAAAGAGGGTTATTGGAATGAAAAAGTTTATGCTAAGTGTTTTAGTAGGAATTTTAGGATTTTTAGGACTTACAGTTGGAGTTAATGCAGATAGTGCTCCATCAAATTTTGTTACAGGTGCTGTAGTTAAATTACCTGAATATCTTCCAGGGCTAGTGTCATATTATAAACCACTTGCAAATGGTATAGAAGTATTTTGCGAGGATGCAGGTTTAACTTATTGGACTGGTGTTACATACGATTTAAAAGGAACTGTAGAAGATGGTTATATTTATATTTTTGAACATCGTCCTAATACTGGAAATGTAATGGCTGATTATTATGCTCAATCAATTGCTATGTGGTGGTATAAGGATTACTTAACAAAAACAAATACTAACCTTACAAGTGAACAAAAAGATTACATTTATAATCATCGTAATGACAATATTGCATGTAAAATTATATATGAATTAGTAGAAGGTGCTATAAAATATAAACAAGTTGCTGGAAAAATGGAATTCAGTAATAATAATGTTAATTTTACTGAAAATAATGGATATTTAGTATCTGATGTAATTACTTTAAAAACTGAAGGAATTACTAATGGTGGAACATTAAAGTTAAATAATGCTCCCAAAGGTGCTACTATTATTAATAGTACACTTGATAGCAAAACAGGAAATGGTACTTTCCAAATTAGAATTCCTGTTAGTTCAGTAAAAGAAGGAGAAAAAATATCTTTTACAATTAACGCTAGTGCTAAATATACAATTAAAAAAATGTTTGATTATTATGTAAAAAATAAACCAATTAGTACTAAAAATTATCAACAAGTTGTATATGGTGTAGTTTATAGTGGAACATCTACTGTTAATGCAGAAAAAACTGTTACATATACTAAATCAGTTAAGAAATATAATAAATTAACAATCAATAAAGTAGATGAAAATGGTAAAGCCCTAAAAGGCGCAAGTTTATCAATATATAGTGGTGATTGTACAAAAACAACTTGTACAAATGCTATTAAATCATGGGTAACTGATGGAAGTGCAAAAGTATATTCAAATATTCCAGTTGGAACTTATACATTAGAAGAAACAAAAGCTCCAGAAGGATATTTACTTGCAGAAAAAATATTAATTAATGTTGATTCTGATAGTAAAGAATATACTATTACAATGAAAGATGTAAAAGCTCAAAATAAATTAACAATTAATAAAGTAGATGAAAATGGTAAAGCCCTAAAAGGCGCAAGTTTATCAATATATAATGGTGATTGTACAAAAACAACTTGTACAAATGCTGTTAAATCATGGGTAACTGATGGTAGTGCTAGAGTATTTACAAACATTCCTGTTGGAACTTATACTTTAGTTGAAACTAGTGCTCCAGAAGGATATAAATTAGCTGATAAAATATTAATTAATATTGATTCAAATAATAAATCATACACATATACAATGGTAGATCAAAAGAATCTTTCAATTAGAATTAGTAAAACAGATTTAACTGGACAAAATGAAATACCGGGAGCTACACTAGTTCTTAAAGATAGTAATGGAAGTGTTATAGAAACTTGGGTAAGTAAAGACATTCCACATTATGTAGTATTAGATGCAGGAGAATATTACTTAACTGAAACAGTTGCTCCAAATGGATATATACTTTCAACTGATACTATTAACTTTAAAGTTGGTTTAAATAATAGATTATATGAGAAAAAAGATAATATTTGGGTACAAACTGATTATATAAAAATGGTAAATGAGAAAGAAACAAAAGAGTTTAAAGTAAGAATTAGTAAAACTGATATTACTGGAGATAAAGAAGTACCAGGTGCATCATTAATTCTTCAAGATGAAAGCAAAGTGCAAGTTGCATCTTGGGTTAGTTCAACTGAACCACATTATGAAACATTAAAACCTGGCATTTACACACTTACTGAAACTATCGCTCCAAAAGGATTTATTATTAGTAAATCATCAATTACATTTAAAGTTGATAACGATGGTAATATCTATGAAAAAAATAGTGCAAATGAATGGATAAAAGTATCATATATTAAAATGGTAAATTTATCTAAATCAGCTATTAATATTAATAAATTAGATAGTGAAACTAACGAATATGTAGTAGGTGCTACATTAAGAGTTAAGAATGATAAAGGGGAAATTATTGCAACTTGGGTATCAACAAATGAATCATATTACTTATCTTTAGAAGAAGGATCATACATATTAGAAGAAGTATCTGCTCCAAAAGGATACATAAATAATAACAAACCAGTATATTTTAAAGTAGATGCTGATAATAACGTATATATTGCTAATGATAAAGGTGAGTATGTTCTTGCAAATGGCGTAATTATGTATAACGAACCAGAAAAAATTGATATTCCAGCTACTGGATTATCAAGTACATTAACTTATGCTATAGGTTCTTTAATATTAAGCCTAGGTGCAGTAATATTATATAGAAATGAAAAGAAATGCTAAAATAATTATTAGTGTATTAATGGTCTTTATTGGATTATGTACTATATTTAGTACATATTTCGATACAAAGAAAAATGAAGTATTTGATGATATGAATAAGCTTTTATATGAGCAAATCGTATCATTAGATGAATTAGAAGAAGTATCTGAAAATAAGCAAACTATTATTGAAGAGCCAAAAGTAGTAGGAAATAATGTAGTACCAGTTACTACAACTACAACAACTACTACTAAATCAGTGATAGATTATTCTAAATACTATGTGGGATATTTAAAAATACCTAGTATTGGACTAGAACATGGTTTTTTAGATAAAAATTCAAAATATAATAATGTAAATAAAAATATCTATGTGCATCCAACTTCAAGTTATCCAAATATAGATAAAAGTAATTTGATTTTGGCTTCACATTCAGGTACAAGTAGTATCTCATACTTTAAAAATCTTTATAAACTAAAAATAAATGACGATGTTTATGTAAATTATAATAATCATGAATATCATTATGTAGTAAGAAGAGTTTATAAAGATACTAAAGATGGAACAGTGGCAATTCGTAGAGATTACGAAAAAACAACATTAACACTTATTACATGTACAAAAAATGACAAGACTACACAGACAATATATATCTGTGAACTTGTTTAATATAAATAAGAATAAAAAGGGAAAAGAGGGTGATGAATATGGTAGAGTTATCTCTATTAGAAAGACTTAAATTAGTATTTAGTCTTATCTTTTCATCTCCTCTTTTTTTGATATTATTATTAGGTATTGCTATTATGTTAGTAGATTCCTTTATAATATCTAAAAAGAGTAAGAAAACTAAAATTTTATATTTAATAATTTCGATATTAAGTATTGTTATATTACTTCACAATTATTATAATTCAATATTTGACATATTTGATACTATAGCTAAGAATATAGTTGCCATAATATATTTTCCAAGTGCTTTAGAATATGTAATTATTATGGTTATTAGTTTACTTGTTTTAATTGTAAGCTTACTAAATCGAAAAACTAATAAAAAGATTAAGTTTATTAATTTTCTAATATTTATTCTTGAGTTATTCTTATTTTTCTTAATATTAGATGAACTTAGTAAACAGAAAATTGATTTAGCAAATAAAATAAATATATATTCTAATGTTAATTTAATGGCTTTATTT
This sequence comes from uncultured Bacilli bacterium, assembly GCA_905236935.1. The sequence goes on along the minus strand of CAJOQL010000088.1, from coordinate 2,815 downwards.
GAGTTATCAGTTATTATCTTTATTGTTTGGATGGTTTTCTTAATTTTATACAAGATTATTTATAAATTAACTCATAAAGAAGAAAAGATAGTTGTAAATGAAAGAAGCTTTTATGAAGAACCAGAACTTCCTAAGACTATTGAAGAATTAAGAAAAGAAGAATTAGTTCCTCCACCACAAATAGAATATATTGTAGTAGAAAAGAAAAATGATAATGATATGTTTACCTTAGAAGAATATAAAGCATTAAAAGTATTATTAGAAAATATGAAAAATAATAAAAATTAATAAAAACCTCATGAGAGGTTTTTAATTTGTTATAAATTAGCAAGTTCTTGATATATTGCTTTATCATATTCATGATCAGTTATTTTATATTCTTCTAATTTATTTGAATCAATTAAGTAAAACTTATGACTTAGTGATTGAACATCAGAATTTATTGTTACAGGATCATCCCAAGTTAAATCTAAATGTAACCATTTATTATGAATAAATACTGCATTCCATACATGAGTAGAAGAAGATACCTTAAAGTTTGGAATTCCAAGCTCATCTAAAAAGAGAGCCATCGCATCAGCATAACCACCACATACAGCATATCCTTCAATTAATGAACCATATGCTTTATTAGATTTATACGTGCTTTCATTAGTTTGTCTTTTTTCATCATATCTAGTATGGTTAATTATATAATCATGCACTGCTAGTATTTTATCTTCATTTAACATATTATCTCTAAACATTTCTTTTTTTATTTCTGTCATTCTATTTTTAATTGAAATAATTTCATCTTCAGTATATAATTTACTAATTTCCACATTTACTTCACCAGAAGTAGAGTAGATTACTTTAATATTATTAAAACTATTAAAAGGATTTACAAAATTATTTATATTTGTTAAAGCATCTTTATCTTCACTTAAAGCTGCAATATCATCTAAACATTCAGTATATTCTGAAGGACAATAAAATGTAAATGTATCATAGCCACTATTTAATATAGAGTAAAATATATCTTTGATATCTTGTTTACTATATGGAATATAATCTTTAGAACGTTTAACAAAAGAATAATCTACCTTTTTATAATAACTATTAGGATCACTAATAACAACTTTCGGCTTACTTTCTAAAGTTTCTGATACAGTAGTAGTTATTTTGTTAAAATTAAGACCTACATAAACTAAAATTAAAATTAATATTAAATACTTTATCCATTTCATATTATAATCATATCAAATTATATAAAAAAAAGAAATATATATTCACTTCCAAAAGTTACTAAAATTCATAAGTTTTGGAAAAATATTTCCAAAACTTGGCAATAAGCTGGAAAGATTAAGATATAATAAAAGTAATTACTGGGATAAGAAGATGTGGTATTACGACTTTTTCGGAGTGATAGCGTTGACTTTTTCGGAATGATACTATTGACTTTTTCGGAATGGCTAGTATAATTAGTATTACGAAGAGGTGATATTAATGTTAAAAAGAGAAGCATCTACTACAGTTGAAAGAATTAATAAATCATTTAGAGTCTTACTTGTTTCTGGACCTAGACAAGTTGGAAAAACTACACTTTTAAAGGAATATTTGCCAAAAAATATGAATTATGTAACCTTAGATGATGAAGTTTTAAAAAAGCAAGCAAGAGAAAATCCAAGAACTTTTCTTGAAGAACATCCATGGCCTATTTTGATAGATGAAGCTCAATATGCTCCAGAATTATTCCCTTACATAAAAATGATTGTTGATAAAGAAAATGAAAGAGGTATGTATTGGCTTACTGGCTCACAACAAATAAATTTAATGAAAAATATTCAAGAATCATTAGCAGGGAGAGTTGGAATAGTAAAATTAAATAGTTTAACTTATTCAGAAATAGTTCAAAATGATAACAAAAAAATATTTGAGCCAGACAATTTTAAAATGTCTGAATATATAAATGTTAATGAATTATATGAGAAAATATTTAAAGGTGGTATGCCAGAACTTTATAATATTTCTGACATGGAAAAAAGCGACTATTTTAACGCTTATCTTGAAACATATTTAACCAAGGATGTTAAAGAACAACTTGATATATTAGATACAGAAACATTTAAAAAGTTTATGATAAGTGTAGCATCAAGAAATGGGGAACAATTAAATTATAATAATATATCTAGAGAAATAGGGATATCTGACAAAACTACTAAGGCTTGGTTAAATATTTTAATTAGTAGTGGAATTGTATATTTATTAGAACCATTTATGAGTACAAAATTAAAAAGAATTACTCACATCCCTAAAATAATCTTCATGGATTCTGGATTATGTTCTTACCTAGCTGGATGGGAAAATGCTAGAGATTTACAATTAAGTGAAGCATCGGGGCATTATCTTGAAACATATATAATATCTGAATTAATTAAATCATATAATTCTGCCGGTAAAAATCTTAAAATTTCTTATTATCGTGATAAAGAAAAAAATGAGATAGATTTAATTATTGAAAAGAATAATATATTATATCCTTTTGAAATAAAAAAGACAGGAAATCCTACCGAAAGTATGATTAAAACATTTTATAAATTAGAAAGTAGTGGCAAAGAGGTTGCCCCAGGTGGAATAATATGCTGTTATGATAGTCTTTTACATTTAGATAAAAAACATTATATTATTCCTATATCAAGTGTTATAAATATTCATAAATAAAATTAAGGCTTTTCCGTTCTTGGAAAAGCCTTAATTCATTTCTTTAACTTTTTTATTTAATCTTGCTTTTTGTCTATCACAAGTATTTTGTTTCATTAATCCTTTACTAGCACAT
>CAJOQL010000087.1 GCA_905236935.1 uncultured Bacilli bacterium | reverse complement strand
GTAGTTTTACTCCATCCATCCCAAGTTTAGCCATTTTATGAATATCTGCCATTGGTCCAATTGGTGTTAAATCAAATTTAAAATCACCAGTTTCAAAAATTGTTCCATTTGGAGTTTTAATAATAATTGCAAAACTATCTGGAATAGAGTGAGTAGTAGTAACAAAAGATACTTCAAAATATTTAAATTTTAACACTGTATCTTTATTATATTCTTTTAAATTAGAATACTTAATTTCTCTATCATCAAATTTCTTATTAATTAAATCACAAGCAATTTTTGAAGCATATATTTCTGGAATTTTAACGTTTTGTAGTAAAAATGTAATTCCACCAATATGATCTTCATGTCCATGGGTAATAACCAAAGCTTTTATTTTATCTTGATTGGCTTTTAAAAAACTGACATCTTGAATAACATAATCAATTCCTAAAAGCTCGCTTTCGGGAAACATTACTCCAGCATCAATAATTATTATTTCCTCAGAGTGCTCAATAACATACATATTTTTACCAACTTCACCAAGTCCACCTAAAGCAAAAATACGCGTAACTTTTTCATTATTATTCATAAATAAAATCCTCCTTAATAAAAATAAAAAAAGTTCTTTTTCAGTTCCTTAATTATAGCGCAATTTATTTTGCTTGTCTAGCACTTGAATTTACTATTTTTAGTCATTTTGAAAATGTTAATAAAATCTAAAGAATAATTGTTTTTCCTCTTAATATATGTTAATCTTATTTTAGTATAGAATAGAAAGGAGTAAAATTACAGAAATGTTTATAAAAAATAAAATTATATCTTTATTTATTATTTTTATCATATCGTTTTTTATATTTAATATAAAATCATTAGCAAATACAGAGCCAGAACTAGGAATTACTTCAAATGATTATACAATAGGTGAAAACATGAAATATGGGGAGGCTACTAATATAAGAGTAAATGAAACATTACAATTATATGCCATAATTATACATAGAAATGATATATGTCCTATTGATTCTGATATAGAATGTGGAACGTTTGTTGATGAAACTGATTTAGAAAATGTAACTTGGACAAGTAGTGATACAGAAGTTGCAACAGTTGATAATACAGGAAAAGTTACAGGTTTATCTGTAGGAACATCAACTATAACTGCTAAGTACAATAATGAAACGGCTAATTTTGAAATAAAAGTAAATTCCAATGATGTTTCAATTGGGTCTAATATAGGTATTGTTCCGCAAATACTAGAACCAGGACCTTCTATGCTTTTAAATAGTGAAGATAAATTTGAACTAAGATTCTTAGAAATGTCATATAATGAAAATGTTCGATTTAAAATAGAAAATGAAGATATTGCTAAAATAACCAAAATAGAATATGATGAAAATTCATCAACAATTATTGTTACTGTTAAATACTTATCAGTTGGCAAAACTAAATTAACAGCAACTTTAAATTTAGACGGAAATAGATATACTGATAGTTATGATTTAGATGTTTTAGAATTTAACGATTATTTAGAACTATCTGCAAGGGATTATAATGACCTACCATCAAGTGTTAAAGTAGGAGAAAAAATTCAATTAATAGCTACTGATGTTCCTATTAGAGGCTCACGAGTTCGTCAAGATGTAACAAATGATGTAATATGGTCAAGTAGTGATGAAACTATTGCTTATGTAGATAATGATGGTTTAGTTAATGCAATTGGAGAAGGAAATGCAACTATTACTGCAAAATATGAAGTATACGAAGGAAAATTAATTACATCTACGTACAATTTTGAAGTTAAAAATAATGAATTACAAATTAAATTTTGGTATAATGAATTAGAATATAGTTTACTTGTAAATACAGAAGAACAATATAGAATAAAATTGATAAATATTCCAAATTCTGAAAGAGATAATGTAGAATTTAAAATAGAAGATGAAAATATTGCCAAAATAACCAAAATAGAAAATGATGATGATCCATCATGGATTAATATTACTCTAAAATATTTATCAGTTGGTAAAACCAAATTAATAGCAACTTTAAACTATAATGGAGAAACATATACTGATAGTTATAATATAAACGTAAATAATAGGATTATGTTTAGTCATAATGTGCCAGAATTGCCTATGATAATAAATACTGAAAATGAATTTAGAATAAAATTGCTGGATATTCCAAGTTCTGAAAAAGAAAATATACAATTTAAAATAGAAGATGAAAATATTGCTAAAATAACCAAAATAGAATATGATAGTTTTACATCAGACGCTACAGTAATTGTTAAATTTTTATCAGTAGGTAAAACAAAATTAACAGCAACTTTAAACTATAATGGAGAAACATATATTGAAAGTTATGATATAGATGTTACAGCACCATCAACTACTGAACCTCCTCAAAATCCTAAAACAGGATTAAAAGATACGTTTATAATATTAACTATAATTGGAAGTTTATCTTTAATTGGATATCTTGGAAGTAAAAATAAGTTTTATTTAAAGAAAATATAATAATAAATAGTTAAAATGTAAATTTATAATAAAGAAGACAAGTAAAAGAAATCAAAGTATTATCAAAGATATTTGAAAAAACATTGATTTCTTTTTTATGTGAGAAAATAATTAATAAATAAAAAACTATTACTAGTAAGATGTAAGTATCAATTAAAACTATAGTGCTTTTAAAAAATATTGCGTTTGAATTCTAATTTTTAATCATAGTTAAAAAATATTTTGAAATATCAAATATTAATAAATTTTAAAAATTGGTTTGTCTTAAATCGGTTTAAAGCATCTTGAAAAAAGAAAAAGTAGTATATTTTTTTGATAATGCAAATCATTCAATAATATAAATTTGTTAATTTTTAAAAGCTTTTTAGAAAAAATTTCAAATTTATCATTTTTAAATAATAAAATTTTGAAAATTTTAATGGTTTTCCACAAATAATTCTTACTTATTAACAAAATATTAAAGTTATAAACAAAATAAAAAAATAAAAAAGGAAATAGATATTAAATCGTTAATATAAATAGTAGGAGGTGAAAAATGAAAAATATTATTATAACTATTATATGTTTAATTCCTTTTAATATATATGCAGAAACGTTTTATACAGATTATATTTTAATAAGTGAAAATAATACAGAATATAAAGAAGAATACGTTAAAGATGAACTTAAAAAAATAGAAAAAAAGATTGGTTATAACAATTATGAAGAGATTATAATTAATAATGGATATTATGAAAAAGATAAAGCACCATCTTATTTAACTATTTCTTCTCCATTAGAAACTATAACTAAAACTAAATATGCTAAAGTTCCATTTAATTCTAATGATTATGAATATAGTACTTTAAAGATAAGAAATTATCAAAGTGCAAGATATATTGTTTTAAGGTCTTTTACTACTGATGCAATATTAAAAAGTATTAAATGTTATTATAATAAAGAGATAGTTTCTCATAAAATTTATCAATCTAACTATGATTTTATAAGTAAGTTAAATTCTAGAAGTAATATAGTAATAGATTTGGGCAAAAAGTATAATTTAGATAAGTTAAGTATTGATTTAACATTTGAAGAAAATAACCTAAATGAAATAAGATTTATGCTTGATATTTATGACACTAATTATTATAGTTCTATAAATCCAAAACTTTATTATTTAAATACTTTTTATCGCTACAATAAAATAGAAAACTTTACTATTAATTTTATTTTTGCTGATGATTTTCAAAAGCTTTTAACTAATTTGTACTGGGTAAATAATAATTTTTATGATAGTTTAAATTCCATAAATTATTATCAAAAAACAGTTACCTTATATAAGTATTATAAATTAGGTAAAAAATATTTGAATATTTATACTGAAATTCCTTTAGAAAACTATAAACATGATTATAATGATAAAAAAGAAATATACGATTATTATGAAAGAGATTTTATCGAAATTAAAGATGAAATTAATAGTATAGATGAAATAAATGATATTATTATTTCTACCTCAATACCAAAAGAGAAAATTGATTTAGAATTTAAAAATATCAATGAAGAAGAAATATTATTAATTATTAAGACTAAAAATTGTAAGTTTTTTAAAAAAATAAAACTATTGCCTAAAAAAATAAATGATGCCCCAGAAAATACTGAAGAACTTAAAAATCAAACTAATAAACAATATAATAATGCAACAGCAGCTAATATAAATTTAGATAATCAAAAGGAAGGATTTGATATAGTAGAGGACATTTATAAAGAAGATAATTTTTTAATAAACTCTGATTATATAATTAATGATATAAGTGATGAAGAAAGCACTTTCGAAAATACTAATGAAATTATTATTGAAAAGGATTTTTATCCTATTAATGTTATAGAATCTATAGAAAAAACAAAAGTACTAGCAGATAATATTGAATCCTTAAACACCAATATAGAAAATAGTGTTAATGATTATAAAAAATTATTAGCAAGTAATTCATCAAAACAAATTGAAAAAACAGATAAACTCAAAATTAATTATAAAATTTATATTCTTATATTATTAATATGTGTAAAATTCTTTACATTATTCCGAAAGAATAAATCATCTTTTGTCGAAGAGGTTTAAAAAGATTAAAAGGAAACCTATATTAAAAGGGAAGGAGGGCAAATGTTAAAGATAAATATGGAATATCGTAAAGGAGTTTTGTTTGCAAGATTAAAAGGTGAATTAACAAGATTCACTTACGAAAATCTAATTAAGTATTTCTTAAGTCTCATTAATGATAAAGGCATAAAGTATTTAGTATTTAATTTAGATAATATCAATTTAATTGATAAAGTTGGGAAAGATGCTTTAAAGACGATAATTAATGAAACTAAAAGAAATAGTGGTAAAGGTATTATCTGTAATACTAAAGTTTTATTTGATGATAGCATAAAGGTTGTTAAAAACGAACTTATTGCGTTAACTTTATTAAAGGTATAGGAGATTATATGCAAGAAATTGAATTATTAGAAAAATATGAAGGATTAATATTTAAAATTGCTAAAAGATTTTATAATGTTGAATTATCAGATTTATATCAAGCAGGACGTTTAGGATTAATTAAAGCTGCTAGAAAATATGATCCAAAAATTGGGACACCATTTAAAGATTTTGCTTATTTAGATATTTTTGGAGAAATGTATGAATTAGTAAATAAAAGTAGAGACATTAAACTTAGCAAAGCATATTTACAATTATATAAGAAAATTCAAATTTCTAAATCTGAACTTATGAATACTTTAAATAGGGAACCAACTATTATGGAATTATCACTTTATATGGAATGTGAAGAATCATTAATAGCGGAGGTAATTACTTTAACTACTAGTATGTTAAGTTTAGATGCTAAATATGAAAATAATGAGGATAGTAATTTAAGCATAATTGATACTATTGGAAATAATCCAAACTATGATGACAAGATATTAATTGAAGAGTCGATGCAAAATTTAGAACCTTTAGAACAAGATGTTATAAAAATTAGATATTTTAACGATTTTACTCAAAGTGAAACTGCAAAACTATTAGGAATAAGTCAAGTAAAAGTTTCAAGATTAGAACAGAAAGGTAAACAAAAAATTAAAGAGTATATTGCTGCCTAAATTAAGCATAATAAAAGTGTGATTATATGGAAAAAGAAGAATATTTAAAAATTGTAAAAGAATTAACGCCTAAAGATAATAAAATAAAAAATTATTGGTATGCATTTTTATCAGGTGGAATAGTAGGTTTAATTGGTGAAGCTATATGCAAATACATAGAGTGTATGTTTAATTTAACACTAGACGTTGCTTCTGCTTGGACAACTCTAATAATAATATTTGCTGCTTGTTTATTTACTGGATTAGGATTTTTTGATAATTTGGTAAGTAAATATAAATGTGGTCTTATTATTCCTACTACTGGTTTTGCTCACTCAGTAATGAGTGCTAGTTTAGATTATAAAAAGGATGGTCTTATTACTGGATTAGGTTCTAATTTTTTTAAACTAGCGGGTAGTGTAATATTATATGGTATATTAAGCGGATTTGTAATGGGAATAGTTAAGGTGATTATCAATGTTTAATTTTAAAGATGTATATATTAATGATTATTTTAGTATAGTTGGTCCGATAGAAGCAAAATCTAATTTAAAAGGTTTTAACTTATCAATGAATGATTACTATTATGGTGAGAAAACTTTTGAAAATGCTGAAATAAAAATGCAAAATGTAGTTTTAAATAATCTACTGAAAAAAAGTAATCCTAGTTTAATAATGGGAACTGATTTAATCAATCAAATGATTATTACTAATATGAGTTTAAAGAACAGAAATATCCCTTATTTAGGTATATATTCTGCTTGCGCTTCAAGTGTAGGAAGCATTATAAATTTATCTAGTATGATTGATAGTAGAAAAATTAAAGAAGGATTATATATAACAAGTTCTCATAATTTAAATGCTGAAAAACAATATCGTTTTCCGATAGAATATGGGGCTCCTAAACCAATTAGAAGTACGTTTACTACTACTGGTTCGATAGGTTTTACTTTATCTAAAAATCCATCAAATTTAAAAGTCTTAAATGGAACAATAGGATGTGTAGTAGATTCTTATGTTAAAGATGTATTTAATATGGGAGCAGTTATGGCTCCTAGTGCAGTAAATACTTTTTTAAGACATTTAGAACTAACTAAAACAACTTCTAAAGATTATGATTTAATTTTAACTGGTGATTTAGGAAAAGTTGGTGAAAAAATCTTTAAAAGATTATTAGAAGAAAAAGGAATATTCTTAAATAATTATAAAGATTCAGGTACTTTAATTTATAATAATGATGAGTATTCTGGTGGTAGTGGACCTGCTGTTCTTCCTTTAGTTTTCTTTAATAATATAATTCATAATAGAAAATATAAAAAAATACTTTTAATTGCTACTGGTTCTTTACATAGTCCAGTTTTAGTAAACCAAAAAAATACTATTCCAGCTATTAGTCATGCTGTTACAATCGAGGTGTTAAGATGATTTATATATATTCTTTCTTATTTTGTGGCTTTGTATGTTTACTTGCGCAAATAATTATGGATAATACTAATTTAACTCCTGGTCATTTAACTAGTTTATTTACTGTTCTTGGTTCTATTCTTGCTTGTTTTGGTATATATGAAAAAATAATTGAAAAAGTGGGAATGGGAGCAAACTTATTAATAATAAATTTTGGTAATAATTTAACTAACTATGTTTATTTAGGCTATTTAAGAGAAGGTGTACTTGGAATATTTAAAAATATGTTATCTGGTTCTTCTCTTGCTATATGTGGCACAATTATCATAACAAGTATAATTACTTTATTTACAAATGCTAAAGATTAGTATAGTTATAGTAAATATTTGTGACTTTTCTAGTTAATAGTACAAAGATATGATATATTTATATTGTCTTATTAAAGAAAGAAGGCAATGAATATGAATGTATTAGATAAATTAAATTATAATAAAGGCATTGTTTTAGATACTTTTAATATTACATATAGTACTAAAGGAATTATTAGACTAGAAAAGTCTTTTTTTAGGTCACTTGGAGTAGATCAATATTTTATTAAGTATTATAAATTAGAAAAAGATTCTTTAACTAATTTAGGTTATATTTATTTTTATTTAGATAAAGAAAAGAAAATTAGTACATATATTGGCAGTTTCGTAAAGCCTGAAGCACGTTCTAATGGTCTTGCTTCTACGCTAGTATCTTACTGGATCAAATTTTGTTTTGATAATGGCTTTTATGATTTAACAACTATAAAATCACAAAGAAAACCATTTTTAATCTATATTTTAAAAAGATTTTCTTTTGATATTAAAGATGCAAATGATTATTTACTATCCGACTCTAACATTCATATTTGCATACGCCCTAATGATAAAACTAAATATTTAGTATTTGAAAATGCAAAACAAGCTATAACCTTTCAAGAAGGAAAAATTTATAAAAATGATAATTATCAAATATTATCTCCTGATACAAAAGATATTGTCAAATTAGATACAGTTTTGTTATCTAAAGTTCATGAAATAAAAGATACAGAAAATGCTTATTTAAAAGCTGAGAAAAAAATTGATACACAACGAAGTATGTAAACAAAAATATTCTTGAAAAACAAATAATTATTTTATATAATACGTTTAAGCAGATGAAAAAAGAGTAGTAATAAAATGTATTTTTATAGAAAGTTAGTGTTTGATGGAAACTAATAAATATATTTTATGAACTTGCTTTTGGATGCATTAGGAGAAGTCCTTTATAACTTTAAAGTAATAATTAAGGTGGTACCACGGCTTTTCGTCCTTAGAAAAGAACGTGGTTTTTATTTTTAGAAAGGTTAAAAAATGGAAGATTTATTTGTATTCATGTTTTCTTTTATAATCATATTTATTGCTAATTTAATAATATATTTAATAAATAAAAGAAAAAACAAATTAAATGAAATGAAAGAACTAGGAATATTAGCAACTAGATTTAATCTTAACCCTAAAAAGATGAATGCAAGTGCATTAGGGATTATATTTGCTTTAGTAAATAGCTTAATAATATCTTTAGCTGGTACTTTTTGCACTATGTTAGATACTTCTTTAGCATATCAATTAATTGCTGGATTTAGTTTACTAATGGCCTTAATTATTATATTTTATAGTATAATTGGATTTATTTTGAAAAAGAAAGAAGGAAAAAATAATGAATGTATTAGAAATTGAAAAGAAATGGCAAGATATTTGGGAAAAGAATCATGCATTTGAAGCAAAAGATGATTTTAGTAAAAAGAAGTTTTACGCTTTAGTAGAATTTCCTTATCCATCAGGAGCTGGTATGCATGTTGGTCATGTTAAAGCCTACAGTGGTTTAGAAGTTATTTCAAGAAAGAAAAGAATGGAAGGATATAATGTTTTATTTCCAATTGGATTTGATGCTTTTGGTCTTCCAACTGAAAATTATGCTATTAAAACTAATACACATCCAAGAATAGTTACTGATAATAATATTAAGAATTTTACTAATCAATTAAAAAAAGTAGGATTTTCATTTGATTTTTCTAGAACTATAGATACAACTGATGAAAATTATTATAAATGGACTCAGTGGATTTTTATGAAAATGTTTGAGCATGGTCTTGTATTTAGAGATAATGCTTATGTTAACTATTGTCCTAGTTGTAAAGTAGTTTTATCTAATGAAGACTCTCAAGGTGGTAAATGTGATATTTGTCACTCTGATGTAATTCAAAAAGAGAAAAAAGTTTGGTATTTAAGAATTACTGAATATGCCGATAAGTTGTTAGAAGGTTTAGAAGAAGTAGATTATTTACCTAATGTTAAATTACAACAACAAAATTGGATTGGTAAAAGTACAGGTGCGTTTGTAAACTTTAAATTAAAAGGTTTAGATGAAAATTTAAAAATTTATACAACTAGACCAGATACTTTGTTTGGAGTAACTTTTATGGTTATGGCTCCAGAACATCCATTAATAGATAAATATGAAGGTATTATATCTAATATGGATAAAATTAAAGAATATCGTGAATTTGCTCAAAAGAAAACTGAATTTGAAAGAACTCAAATTAATAAAGATAAAACTGGAGTTAAAATAGAAGGTATAAGTGCTATTAATCCAGTAAATAATAAAGAAATACCAATTTATATTTCTGATTATGTAATGATGGGTTATGGTACAGGTGCAATTATGGCCGTTCCTGCTCATGATGATCGTGATTATGAATTTGCTAAAAAGTTTGGTATTGATATTATTCCTGTTATTGAGCAAATTACTGGTCAAAAGAGAGAAAATGAAGAAAATAAAAAAAGTATTGTTGCTGTTTTATGGGATGAAAAAAATAATAAGTATTTAACAATTAATTGGAAAGAAAAAGGTGGCAGATTATTTGTTGGTGGAACAATTAAAGATGGTGAAACACCATTAGAATGTGCTAAAAGAGAAATTTTAGAAGAAACGGGATATAAAAATATAGAATTTATAAATGAAATCTTACCAATTAATCATCATTATTATGCTTATAATAAAGATAAAGCATTTAGTATTGAAAGTACTGGTTTATTATTTAAATTAATTAATGATGAAAAACAAGAACAAATTTTAGATGATGATGAAAAAAATAACTTTATTGTAGAATGGGTTAACAAAAAGACTATTGAAGAAGAAGTTAAGGATGAATTACATATTACAACTATCCATAATTTATTAAGTAGTGGAGCTTATACTGGTGATGGAATAATGATTAATTCAGAATTCTTAAATGGAATAAATAATAAAAAAGATGCTATTGACAAAATGCTTGCATTTTTAGAAGAAAATAGTATTGGTGAAAAAGGTGTTCAATATAAAATGAAGGATTGGGCTTTCAATAGACAAAGATACTGGGGTGAACCTATTCCAATAATTCATTGTGATAATTGCGGAGATGTGTTAGTTCCTTATGATGAATTACCTTTAAAACTTCCTAAAATCGAAAATTTTGAACCAGGTACTGATGGAGAAAGTCCACTTGCTAAAATAGAAGAGTTTGTTAATTGTACTTGTCCTAAATGTGGAGCAAATGCTAAAAGAGAAACTGATACTATGCCACAATGGGCAGGTTCATCTTGGTATTTCTTAAGATATATTGACCCAAATAATAATGAGGAAATTGCTAATATGGATAAATTAAAATACTGGATGCCTGTTGATTGGTACAATGGTGGTATGGAACATGTAACAAGACACATGATTTATTCAAGATTCTGGCATAAGTTCTTATATGATTTAGGAGTAGTTCCTTGCTCAGAACCATATGCTAAAAGAACTGCTCAAGGTTTAATTTTAGGCCCTGATGGTGAAAAAATGAGTAAATCAAGAGGTAATGTTATTGATCCACTTGATGTTATTAAAGAGTATGGGGCTGACACTTTAAGAACTTATATTTTATTTATGGGTGATTATGGAGTAGAATGTCCTTGGAATGAAGATGCTATTAAAGGTGTATCAAGATTTATTGATAGAGTAGCAAAACTTGCTGATAAAGTAATTAAAGGGGATATTACTAAAAAGTTAGAATCTACTATTCATAAAACTATTAAAAAAGTATCTTTGGATATTGAATCAATGAAATTTAATACTGCTATTGCTGAACTTATGAAATTAGTAAATACATTTTATGATGAAGAAAGTATAACAGAAAGTGAATTTGAGGTATTAATTAAATTATTATATCCATTTGCTCCTCATATGATGGAAGAACTTAATGAAAGCATTTTACATAAAGAATCCTTAGTATATTCATCTTGGCCAGAATATGATGAAAATAAAACTATTGATAGTGAATATAAGATAGGAGTTCAGGTTAATGGTAAATTACGAGCTACAATTAGTGTTTTAGATAATGACAGTGAAGAAGATATTAAAAATAAAGCTTTAAATGAAGAAAATATTCAAAAATATACTAATGATAAAGAAATAATAAAAGTAATTGTTGTTCCAAGAAGAATTGTTAGTATCGTTATTAAATAGCATTTTTAATTAAAGTTAAAAGTGCTTTTTTAAATATAAAATTTTTAAAATAATAAATAAAATCCATTTATTAATATTTGTTAACCATTTGTTTTTTAATTTAAAAAATATGTTACAATGTAAAAGGAGGCATTTATGAATGTATTAGTTACTGGTTCATCTAGAGGGCTTGGCAGAGAAATAGTGAAAGTATTTGCTCAAAACGGAATAGATGTAATTATAAATTATAATAAAAGTGAAAAAAAAGCTTATGAGCTTTTAGATGAATTAAAAGATAAAGTTAATGTTAAAGTTATAAAATGTGATATTTCAAATGAAGATGAAGTTAAAGAAATGTTTGACCAAATCGATAGTTTAGATTATTTAGTTAACAATGCAGCAATTGCCGATGATAAAGATCCACTAGAAAAAAGTGCTATGGAATTTAACAGGATTATTCATACAAATTTAACTGGTACTTTTTTAGTTACTAAGTATGCTTTAGAAAAAATGAAAGAAGGATCCATTATTAATATATCATCAACTAATGCAATAGATACTTATTATCCAGAAAGTATTGATTATGATGCATCTAAAGCTGGAATTATTTCTTTAACTCATAATTTTGCTAAATATTTAACTGATGTTAGAGTTAATTGTATTTGTCCAGATTGGATTGATACCGAAATGAATAAAGAAAT
>CAJOQL010000086.1 GCA_905236935.1 uncultured Bacilli bacterium | reverse complement strand
CAATGCCAACAGTTAAAGCTCCTAAATCTTGAGCAATTTCAGCTATAACGGGAGCTGCTCCAGTACCTGTTCCGCCACCCATACCACAAGTTACAAATATCATGTCAGCACCTTTAAGTGCTTCTTTGATTTCTTCTTTACTTTCTAAAGCAGCTTCCCTACCAACCTCTGGGTTAGCACCTGCCCCAAGTCCATTAGTAATATTTTCTCCAATTTGAAGCTTATTAGCAGCTTTACTAGCATTTAATACTTGTAAATCTGTATTAGCAACAATAAATTCTACTCCTTTTACCCCAGACTCTATCATTCGATTAACGGCATTATTACCACCGCCACCTACACCAATTACTTTTATCTTAGCAATTTGATCCATTTCTAATCCAAACATATTATAATTCTCCTTTATTTATTAATTATCAAAAAAGTAACTAAATACTTTATTCAAAATATTATCATTATTAACTAATTTAGAATCATTTGCATTTAATATATCTTCTAAATCTTCTTCCGTTACCATTGAATATTCTTTACCTCTAACATTTAACTTCTCATTAAAATACTTAAGCATTCCAATAGAAACACTAAATGAAGCATCTCTTGCCCCAATATCATTAATAAAACCTATCTTTGCTTTTGGTATTATTTTACTTAGTGGTAAAGCAAAATCTTTAAGTTCAGATAATCCCCCAGTTATAATTATATAACTAATTTCTTTTTTTGTTAAGTAATTTATATTATTTTTGATACTTTTTAACATTTCAATTAGCTTTTTATTTACAATTTTATTAATCTCTTCACTAGATATTTTTATCTCATTATTATCTTTATCAACTACTTTAATAAATTCTTTATTATCATAATTATTAGATAATCCAGAAGAAAAACTACTCTTTAAATATACTGCATCACTTTTAGTTAAATTAAAAGTATAAGCAATCTCTTTATCAATTGATTCAGCACCAATATCTAGACATAAATTATTAATATATATTCCTTTACTAAATACACTTATATTAGTGGTAGTAGATCCAATGTTTACAATAACGGTATTTTTTTCATCTAATTCCTTATTTTTAAAATTATAATAATCTACTAATCCAGTTGTAGTTATATCTACAATATCTATCTCACATTTTTCTAAAAGTCTTATTAAATCATATACTCTTTTTTTATCAGTTACGACTAGCACACTTTTTAATGTTAAGCTTTTTCCTCTTTTACGTAAAGGGTAATCTGTTTCATCATCACCTACTCTAAAAGTTATTGGAATACTAGCAAGTAATTCTTCTGTTTCTTTAATATCACTTTTAGATGTAGTTTGTAAAACTTTTAAAACATCATTAGAGGTTACTATTTCATCTTCACTTTCAATATCTATTTTATTTTCAGATATTTTAAAATCATTATAATCTGTAGGTATATTTACAATTAATTTTTTTATTTTAAAATTTAATTTAGTACTTGCTTCATTTAAAACATTATTGATAGATTTAATAAGCTTTTCACTATTAGTTATTTGGTTATTTTTAAAACCTTTAGATTCTCCTTTAATAGCACACAAAATATTGAGTTTCCCATTTAAAAACTCACCTACTACTAATTTAATAAAACTAGAACCAATATCTAAAGCACTATAAATCTTTCTCATATTATCTACCTTGATAGAATTATACTATAAATATCTGTTTATTTCAATTTATTTACATGAGCCATTTACTATACTTGACTTTTAGTTTAAAACTACTTTACATTTTAAAAAATAAAAACTAGAAAAATTCTAGTAATTACTTCTATATTCTAAATGAATTATCTATGTTAGCAAGTCCTCTTTCAGTTTTATCTATCTTATGTTTTTCTTCTTCTAACTCATCTATAATTATGGCTATTCTTTTTTTATCGCTATCTTTAATTACAACTGATTTTAATGAATATCCATCATCTATGACATTATTAATCATGTTTTTTAGTAAAGCAAACTCATTATCATCAATAACACCATCTGATAGCATTTGTTTATATGAATTTTGTATTTTATTAAGTTTGTTTCTTAACTCTCCAATTAATACACTAAAATCTTGTTCTTCTTTTATAGTTTTGGAATCATTTACTTTAACATCTGATACATCTTTCTTTTTTGATGGATAAAGCTTACTATATTTTTCTTGGAGCTCAATTAGAATAATGCTAAATAGCCTTTCTTTAAATTTGCTACCAACTAATGTATTAGCAATCGTTGTTAATACATTGCTAATATCATTTTCATTTCTTACTCTTTCAATTAAATACATTTCATTATAAAAAACTTCTCCAATAATTTGTTTCATTTCTTTTTCAGAATAAGTTATTCCTAAATCAAACTTGCTTACTGCATTAAGCATTTCACCCAAATAATATTTATAATCACTTTTTTCATTTATTATTTCTTCTCTAACACTCTGTTTTTGACCCAAAGTATTAGAGAAATGATGATTATCATGATTGCCTAAATTTTGAGCTTGTTCTAAATTCTTTAAATTTGCTGTCCAATAATTAACTGAATCATCATCTTTTAAAACTTTTGCTTCATTAATTTTTAACTTAATATATTCAATTTTTTCATCTCTACTCAAAGTATCCCATTCAGCTGGGCTTAATTCTGTTGTTGGATTGTCTCTAACTAGTTTTTCAATTTTACGCTGGAGACTATTATAAAGATCAATATCATTCTTTTGTTTTGCAATTTTTTTCTGACTTTCTAACTCATTTAATTCACTAGCTTTTGGATGTCTATATTTTCTTACATCTCTACCTTGTACTAATCTCTTTTCATATTTTTTTATTTTAAAATTAATTATAACTTTTGATACTCCATTATGTTTAAGTTCTGAAGTATCAAGAAAAATCTTTAAATCTTCAATATCTAAACCTTGCTCTTGAAACTTTAATCTTAAATATGCCAATCCATATTCATTTTTAGGAGGAACTAAAAAAGAAAACTTACTAAGTGACAAATTATCACCAGAAATATATTCCTCATAGTGACCGGCAGATTTAACAATAGAATTTACTACCTTATTTATCCCAAATGAATTAATCTCTCCATTTACACTATATTTTTCCATAGTTTTACTAATATAATCATCTTGAGATTTATTAGTTTGTCCAAACTGGTTAATATCTTCTTGATAATTATTTCTTGCTTCAGTATAAAGAAGTATTGATGCTTTTACCCTTAAAGTTATATCTTCATCAGTTACAATTTGATTATTTCTTTTATCAATTACTTGTCCATTTAATATTTTATAATTAATAACATATTTTTTAATATCATCTACAGAAAACATTATCTATCACTTCCTATTACTTTTTATTATTGTATCATATTTTCTATTTTATTTTTTATTTATTATTAAACATTAATAAATATCTTAACATATAACACTTTTATTTGCTTAGAACTTTAATTAACACTATTGATTTTATTAGTATTAAGGTCTAAAATATTGCTTTTGGAAAGGGTGATAATATGATTACATTAGATAGCAAAATTAACTTATTAGAATGTTACTTAAAAAATGAAAAAATTAATGACAAACTACTTATAAAACTTGGACTTTCTAAAGAAGATATAACTGAGTTAACTCAAAAGGATAAATTATCACCGATTAAATCAAAATCTTTAATTAGTAAAGATGAATATACTTTAAATGAAAATACTATTACAGAAATAATTAAAGAATTATTTGATAATAAAAGAAATGATTTAGCTCTAGCATATTTAAAAATACTTTATAATAAAGGAATTAAAAATAAATATATAATATTAAGACTTATATTAAATGAAATTACCAATAAAAATTATAAAATTAATGAACTTATTAATGATTTAAAACTTATAGATCAAAAAAGTGCTAATTTTTTACTATTATTGATTAACTATTTTACTATTTTAAGTGAAGAAGATGTGCTAAAAATTAAAAGTTTAACTTATAATGATATTAAAATAAAAAATGAAGGTAATAAAGAAAAAGCAAGAATTAATAATTATATAAGAAGTTTATGTTTAAATCAAAAATATTCATATGCTTTTAGTATATTTTTAAAATATACTGAAAAAGTTCATGATAATGAGATTGAATCAAGAATAATTCGTCACTTACTATTTCATATTATTAAAATAGAAGAAGATTTTACTAACAAAATTTTAAAACTTATTAGAGAAAAAAACTATTCAGAAATTATTAATTTATATGAAAGTGAAAGTAGAAAAAGAAAATTAAGAAAAGATGAACAAGAAATAATAGATTTATGTTATGAAATAAACGATATTAATGAAACTAATATAGTTTATGATGAAATAAGTTTAAATAAATTAGATACATGTAAAGATAATAAAATAAAAAGTTCTCTTGAAAAAGATTTTTATGAATTAAATATGCAAATATATAGTTATAAAAAAATGATTTCTTTACTTTTAAATAATAATTTATTAGATGAATTTTTAGAAGAAAATAATTTAACTAAGTATTCTAATCTTACTCATCTTCTACTTTCTATAAGTAAATATAAAAATGAAGATGATTATAAAAGTATTATGCCAACTTTAATAAGTATAATTCGTAATAAATACGCTTTTAATTATAAGTATTTCATTTCTGAATGTTTAAATACTATTAATGAAAAACTAAAAAATACTTATATTTCTTTAATTAAAGAAGCTTTAGAAATTGAACAAAATGAAGATTTAAAAATTTTAGTTACAAATTATCTATCAGAAAATCAAATTGATTTACCAATTGAACCTAAAGAGCAAAATAAAATTTTAAGCCTAAATATGTTAATTTAGGTCTTTTTTTGCTATAATATAAATGGTGATAAGATGAAAACTACTATTTTAATTATTCTAAATAAAATGATTACTTCTATATGTCATTTATTTAAAAGAGAGGCATCTGTTTTTCCAGCTAGTATTGTAAGAAAATTTGATAAAGATATTTTAGAAAAAATTAACTATCCTAAATACGTAATTGGAGTAACTGGTTCTTCTGGTAAAGGTTCTACTACTTCTATGATTGCTCATATTTTAACTGATAATGGTTTAAATGTTGTATGGAATAAATCTGGATCTAATGTTGTTAATGGAACAACTACCCTAATTTTAAATAATACTGGCATATTAAATCATAAAATGAAATGTGATTGTTTACTTTTAGAAATGGATGAATCATATATAAAAGAAACTTTTAAAGGAAATACTTTAACTCATTTAGTTATTACTAACATAACAAGAGATCAACCAGCTCGTAATGGTGAACCAGAAATAATCTATAATAAAATTTTAAATTCAATTCATAATAATGTTCATTTAATAATTAATGCTGATGATACTATAGTTAATAGATTTGCTTATTTAGATAATGAAATAACTACTTTTGGAATTGATAAAAATAAATATAGTTTAAAAGAACCTATTTCAGATAATATTGATGCTGCTTATTGTCCTTTTTGTCATAAAAAGTTAGAATATAGTTTTTACCATTATGGTCATTTAGGTAAGTATTCTTGTGCTAATAAAGATTTTGAAAGAAAGATTGATTATTTAGTTAAAAAAGTTAATTTAGATGATGGAACAATTGAAATAAATAAAAATACCTATCATTTAAATAAAAATGTTTTCTTTGCGGTTTATTATACAGTTGCAGCTTTTGCCTTATGTAAAACTCTAGGACTATCTGATGAGGAAATTGCTCATTCATTAAATGAAAATATTTTAGAATCCAAAAGACTTAAAACAATTAGTTTTGATAATCGTGATGTAGAAATGATTGAATCAAAAAATGAAAATAATTTAAGTTATTTACAATCTTTAAATTATATTAATGAATATAAAGAAGATAAAACTATCATAATAGGTTTTGATAATGTATCAAGAAGATATAAATATAATGATATTTCATGGTTATATGATGTAGATTTTGAAATATTAGATACTAAAAATATAGATAAAATATTATGTATCGGTCGCTTTAGATATGATGTTTATGCTAGACTTATATCTGCAAATATTCCTAAAGATAAAATAGTTTTAATCGATGATAAAAATAATATTAAAGCATATTTAAAAATGACTAAAGGTAAAATATTTACAATGGTATGTTTTGATATGACTGAAGTACTTAAAAAAATATTTATGGAGGAATCTCATGATTAAAATTGCACATTTATATTATGATTTATTAAATTTATATGGAGAACAAGGTAATATTTTAGCTTTAAAAAATACTTTTAAAAATCAAAATATTGATATTGAAATAGAAAAAGTTACTATTGGTGATAATTTTAATTTTAAAGATTATGATCTTATTTATATAGGTTCTGGTTCAAAAGAAAATTTAATGATTGTTTTAGAAGATATTAAAAAATATAAAAAAGAATTTAAAAAATATATTAATGATGATAAATATTTAATAGTAACTGGTTCATCTTACCTTTTATTTGGTAAATCAATTGATGATAAAGAAGCATTAGATATATTTCCTTATTATGCTAAAACTACTGATAGAATTAGATGTCACTCATTTATGCAATATAAAGAATTATCCCCTATTGTAGGATTTCAAAATCGTGAATTTATTGTAGATAATAAAGAAAACCACTTATTTAAAGTTATAAGTGGTAGTGCTGATAATTTTAAAAGTGAATATGAAGGATATCATTATAAGAACTTTTTTGGTACATTTTTAATAGGTCCTCTTCTTATTAGAAATCCACATTTTACTGATTTAATTATATCAGATTTAACAATTAAAAATAATTATAACTATCATATTGATATAAATACTAATGAATATAAAGCCTATAATGAATATATAAAAAATTTCTATGAAAAAAAATAAAAATGGATATTAAATGATGCTTATATCTTTAAACTAACATCATTAATTTATCCATTTTTTTATGTAATAAAAATATTAATCTTTGGATTTTACTACACTTACAGTTAATAATTTTTTATCTAATTTATTTAAAACTTTTAAGGCATCATCTATATTTAAAGACTTATATATTTTATAAATATCTGTAATAACCATATTATACTTTAAAATATCATCTTGAATTTCAGCATTAACACTTTCAATATCATCAAATAACCATATTAAATTACTTATTTCAACTTTTACTTTTCTTTTAACATCTTCTTCATTAATAGTTATTCTACCCATTACTTCTTTAATTCTATTAACAAAATAATCGGGATAATCTGTTTCAGCAATAAATATTGGTAAATAATACTCATCAGTTTCTTCTAATCTAAAGCCAATTTTTTTGTTTAAAATACCATTACTTTTCATTTCTTCATTAATAATTGAAGTATTTCCAAAATTAATTTTCATAATTAAACTTAAATAAAGTCTTTGTTCAATTTTAGATAGTTTTAAAGATTTAAAATTAGTTTTAGGAATTTTATATGCTAATGTAACCTTAGATTTATTAACATTATCCATCTCTTTAGAAACATATTCACTATTAACTTCAAAAGGTTCTTCATAAGTTAACAACTCTGGTACATTATTTTCTGCAAAACCAAAACGAGACATAACATCACTAGTAATTGCAACTACCTCTTCGGGATTAAAACATCCTGTTACAATTAAACACATGTTTTCTGGTTGATAAAATGCCTTATAAGCATTTTCTATTGCTTCTAATTTTATATCTTTTATATCTTCTAAAGTTCCACTTATTAAATACTTTCTTTCATCATTAATAAAAATATTATTATATAAATTATGAAATAAAAGTGTTGATGGATCATCATCATACATTTTAATTTCTTCATTAATTATATTTCTTTCTTTATTAACTAAATCTTTATTAAAATAAGGAGTATATACCATCTTAAGTAAATAAGATAAGTTTTCTTTAAATCTCGAATTAGAAAAAACTTCATAACAAGTAACATCATTAGTAGTATAAGCATTTACTGATGAACCAAGGCGCCCAAAATAATCAAAAGCATCTCCTTCTGGCATATTAAACATTAAATGTTCCAAGTAGTGTGCAATACCTTTAGGATCTTCAAAGGTTTCTCCATTCCATTTATAATTAGTATAAATAGACCCATATTTAACATTTAAAGTTATATAAAAGTTTTTAACACTATTTTTAGGAATCA
Organism: uncultured Bacilli bacterium; assembly: GCA_905236935.1. The sequence goes on along the minus strand of CAJOQL010000086.1, from coordinate 5,700 downwards.
TATAAATATCTAAGCCATTATCTAAATGTTCTACATATAAAGTTTCTTTTGTTCCTAAAATCTCAATTTTATTCATTTTCCCCTCCTTCTAAAGCATAAACTAATCCCACACTAATTTTTTTATTTAAAGCATATATCTCTTCTTTAGAAACATTTTTAAATATTTTAATTCTCTCATCTATATCATCAAGTTCCCCCATATCTTGATAAAAATAATTATCAATAATGCGTTCTAAATTATCTTTTGCATAATTTAAACTAGTAATAACTTGTTCTTTAGCATTATCAAGTTCAACATCTGTAATATTATTATTCATTTCTTTTAAAGCATCTTTAATAAGTTTTATAGTCTTAGTAGAAGCATTATGATCTACTCCTGTATTGATTATTATTAAATTATCATATTTTTGATAAAACGAAGAAATACTATAACATAAAGAATTATCTTCTCTTAATTTTTTAAATAACTTATTTTGAACTGGATTTTGTCCTAAAATGATATTATAAATATTTGCTACATATCTTTCTTCATAAGTAGTTAAATCATTTAAATTTAAAATTACAACTATATTAGACTGAGCAGCTCTTATTTTATCACTATAAAATCTTTCTTTTACTTTAGGATTATAAACATGCATATCTAATTTATGATTTTTAATAACATTAAACTTAGCATATTCAATAACATATTTAGTTGCCTCTTCCATATCAACATTACCAATAACAAAAATATCTACATAATCATTTTTTAAAACTTTTTCATAGTATTCATATAAATTATTGGGAGTTATCTCTTCTAAATCATCTATTAATCCTAAATTACTATAAGCAGATGGACTATCTCCTAAAAGTTTTAAAGCATTAAAAAGCGCATATCTTTTTGGATCTTCCTTTACTTCATTAATATCATCTCTTAGTCTTTCTTTAATAATATTAAAAGTTTTATTATCAAATTCACCTATATTTACATAAGGATTTAAAATCATATCAAATAAAAGTTTAGTACATTCTTTTAAAACACCCTTATCTGTAAACTCTGGATTTAAAAAATCAATAGCAAAATTTGTAATAAAACTATTTCCTACTTTAGAGGTAAAACTATAAAAATTAGCATCATATAAATCTTCTAATTTTAAATTAAGTTTACGATTTGTATTATAAGTCATATTAGAATTAGCAAGCATTCTAGCAAGCATTTGTCTTTTAGTTATATCTTTAACATCTATATTATTATGAATTATTGCCTCAATATGAGTTACTTTAAATTTATCAGTTTTTATTAAATGAAGATTATATCCTCCCATATAAAGTTTTTTATATTCCATTTTACACCTCTTTATTATTATAAGTATTTTTTTTACTTTTATAATGACATTATATCATATAATTTGCTATAATTTAAAAGAAAGGTAGGATAAAAATGAACCCTATACATATTGTTACTGAAAAAGAAAATATTGCTCCTCTTGTTTTATTTCCAGGAGACCCTTTAAGAGCAAAATATATTGCAGATAATTATTTAGAAGATGTAAAATTAGTTAATACAGTTAGAAATATGCTTGGTTATACCGGTTATTATAAAGGAAAAAGAATAACTGTTATTGGTTCTGGAATGGGAATTCCAAGTGCATCACTTTATGCATATGAATTATATGAATTTTATAAAGTTAAGAAAATTATTAGAATTGGCTCTGCTGGAGCAATGTCACCAGATGTACATGTAAGAGATATTGTGTTAGCAAGTGTAGCTTATTCAGATTCTAATTTTAGATATGATCTTACTAAAAGTACTTCCAAAAAAATAGCATCATCTAATAATTTAAATCAAATAATTATGAATACATCTAAAGAAATAAATATACCAGTAAAAAAAGGTCATATTTATACTTCTGAGATATTTGATGTTTATGCTTCTATTGATCATTTACTTAAGAAGTTACCTCAAAATGCTAAACTATTAGCATGTGAAATGGAAGCATTTGGTATTTTTACAGTTGCAAATTATTGTAAAAAAGATGCTACTTGTTTAGTATCAATTTCTGATAGTAAATTTGAAAAAGGTACTGATTTAACTGCTGAAGAAAGACAAACTACTTTAAATCAAATGATTTTCTTAGCTTTAGAATCAATTATTAAAACTAAATAAAAATTCTAGATAGTCTTTCTAGAATTTTTTAATCAATAGCTTTAATTTTTTTAATACTAAATTAAATATTATATTTAAAACTAAAGATATAATTATAAATATACTTGTTTCTTTAATAATAGAGATAAATATTTCTATTAAATTATTAATATCTTTTGATAATATTAATCTAGTATAATCTCCTAAATAACTATAATAAGGTATTTTATTCATTAAATCATATTCAAATTTAGATAACAATAATAGTAATACTTCTTTTAATAATACAATTCCAATAATAGTTAATAATAACTTAGTTATATTAATTAAATACTTTTTATTAACTTTAAATTCTATATTTATCATAAAATATGATATTACCATTGTTAAAGCAAAAATATAAATATAAATAATTGCAAAATCTAATATATCATATATTCTTAATAATTCATTACTACTTTGATTAAAATCATCTGTAAAATCATTTTGATAACATATATCACTTAAAAACATTTTTGCATATAATATTGTATCTATTTCTTCTATATTATTTTCTTTATCCCTTTTAAATGTTATTTCTAACATTTTAACATACATATCTAATTTTATTTTAACATTATCAATTTCTTGATAATTATTTTTAATTAAAGGATTATTAAATATATAATTGTTGTATAATTCTTCACTTAATTTTTCTTTATCGAAACTATTCATTTCATAATATTTTTGAATTATTTTAGATATATTATTAATTCTTTCTTGATTATTATAGCAACTTATAACCTCTTTATAATAACTATTTTTTTCATATGAATTATCATTAATTTCATCTTTAATTTGTATTAGAAATAAACTAACAATTACTATTAAGGAAAAAATAATACTAAATAAAAGTCCTCCTATAACTTTATTCTTTTTTTCTAATATTTCTTTATTATTTTTTAATGATTCAATTAAATTTAATTCTAACTTTTGTTCATAATCTTTTTTATCAACAACTTCCCCATTTAATAAATCATTTATAGTAATATCTAATTCATTACAAAGTGGCTCAATTAATGATACATCTGGCATACATTTACCATTTTCCCATTTACTAATGCTTTTATTAGTAACATTAAGTTTTTTAGCTAAATCTTCTTGAGTTAGTCCTAAATCTTTTCTTTTTTCTTTAATAAATTTACCAATTTTTATTTGATCCATTTTTATATTCCTACTTTCTATATTTGTATCGTAAAAGTAGAATTATTAACTTTCTAAATATTCTCTAGCAAATATACGATCATCACTGCAATAATCAATTATATATTTATGATCCTTTTTGCAAATGATAATACCAATAGTTTTATCTTGATTTAAAGTTTTCATATTCTTATTTACATAATTCATATAAAAACTTATTTGACCAATATGTTCCTTTTTTAGTTCTGTATTTTTAAGTTCTATAACAACATAACAATTATATTTTATATTATAAAGTAATAAATCAATATAATTATAAGTATCTTCTATTTTTATTTTATATTCACTTCCTATAAAAGAAAAGCCTGGTCCTAATTCTTTTAAAAATTCTTCTATGTTTTCAAGTATTATCACTTGTAAAATTTTTTCACTAGTAATTTTTCTTCCATTAGTTTTTAATACAATTGGATTTTTAACAAAATCTTCAATTGTAGTTTCTTCTTTAATTACTAATTTGTTTTTCGTCTTATCATCTAGTCTTTGGTATTCATTAGAATTAATTTTTTCTTTTAAATCTCTATAAGATAAATTTTGAGATAAACACGTATTTATATAGTAATTTATTTCATTATAATTTTTCAATGGTAATAAAATTGTATAATGTGACCAAGATAAATTCGCAAACACTGTTTGCGTTTTTTGAAATAAGTAAAACTTACGCATGTATTGCAATGATCTTTCTGAATAACCACGACCTAGTTCTTCTGTCAATTTCAAAGAATAACTCTTTATTAACTGATTACCGTATCTAGCATTTTCTTCACCTCCTTGAGCTTCAATAAGTAGTTTTCCAACATTATAATAAGTTTCTAATTCCTTTTTATTTTTAGAATAGTTTTTTACTTTTTTATAAACTTCACAATTTATAAATTCATTCTTAATTTCATTGTAATAATTTATGCTTTCCATATGCCTCCGCAAATATTAAAAATCTGCAAAAAAAAACTCGAACTAATCAACTAGTTCAAGTTTAATTTGCATAGCATCGTCTCCACGTCTTTCATTTAATTTAATTAAACGAGTATATCCACCATTACGTTTTTCATAGCGAGGAGCAAGTTCATTAAATACTTTATTAACAGCTACTTCATCATTTTGTAAGAAAGCTAAAGCTTTTCTACGAGATACTAAAGATCCGTCTTTACCATAAGTAATCATCTTATCAACAAATTTTCTTACTTCTTTTGCTCTAGCATCAGTAGTAACAACATATTCATTTTTAATTACGTCTTTAGTAAGACCTGCTAATATACTTCTTCTAATTCTAGTTTCTCTACCAAGTTTACGATATAACATATTACTTACCTCTTTCTAATCGCGGAACTTTAGTCCCATTTCTTTAACTTTATCTAATACTTCTTTAAGTGATTTCTTACCTAAATTACGTATTTTAGTAACATCTACTTCTCTCTTGTCAATTAAATCTTGCATTGTATGAATTCCAGCTCTTTTTAAACAATTATAAGCTCTTACTGAGAATTCAATTTCTTCAATTGGAGTTTCTAATGTTTTAGTAATTTGATCAACTTTCTTTTCAGCAATAATTCCAGTTATATCAGAAATATTATTTAAATCAGATACAATATTTAAATGTTCTGTTAATATTTTAGCTGCTAATGCCATAGCTTCTTCTGGACTCATTGAACCATTAGTATAAACTTCCATTGTTAATTTGTCATAGTTTTCATTATGACCAACACGAGCTCCTTCTACTTCATAAGCTACTCTTTCAATTGGACTATATAATGAATCAATATAAATTTTACCTTGAACAGCATCTCCTAAAATTTTCTTGTTTTCAGAGGCATCAACATATCCACGACCATTTCCTACAGTCATTTCCATATCAATTTTACCACCTTTTACTAAAGTACAAATAACTAAATCTGGATTAATTATTTCAATATCAGGATCATGTTCTATATTGCCAGCAGTTACAACTCCTTCAGCGTTAGCAGAAAGTCTTATTGTTTTATTATCTTTACTATGATTTTTTATTACAACACTTTTTAAATTTAAGACAATAGATGTTACATCTTCAACTATGCCATCTATTTTTTGAAATTCATGCATAACACCATCAATTTTAACGCTTGTTATTGCTGATCCTGGCATAGATGATAACATTACTCTTCTAAGTGCATTACCAATAGTTGTTCCAAATCCTCTTTCTAGAGGTTCTAAGACAAATTGTCCATAAAAACTATCTTGATCCATTTCTACAATTTTGTATTCTGGTTTTTCAAATCTTAACATAAATAAGTCCTCCTTTATACTCTTCTTCTCTTAGGTGGTCTACAACCATTGTGTGGTATTGGTGTAACATCAGTTAT
>CAJOQL010000085.1 GCA_905236935.1 uncultured Bacilli bacterium | reverse complement strand
ATGTGGAGTTACAAGACAAACTGCTGCTACATATTTAAATAGTTTAGTTGATGCTGGACTTTTAGAATTTGAAAAAGTAGGTAGAGAAAGCATTTATAAAAATACTAGATTAATTTATTTACTAAGTAATTTTTAAAGCATATCATACCGATAACGGTATAATGGCATAAAAAAAGAACTAGATGATTTTGATTCATCTAGTTTTAATATTCTATAATTTAATTATTTGTGATGTTTTTTTATCAATAATCTTTAACTTATATTTATCTTTTAATATTTTATCTAATTTATCATAATTAAATATTCCATCAAGTAATTGATCAGTAAATCTTTGGGTATCAATTTAAATCTAATTAGTACGAAAAGATATCCAGAATACTTTATTGATAGTGAGTAAAATATGGTTAGCCTAAAGCCAAAAGTCTCATCTTAAAAAAATATCTGAAATTAAACAACTAATTCTTCTATATTTATTAAAAATATCATATACTTAAAGTAGGTGAGATGTATGTCTTTAGAAGAATTTGGAAAAGTATATGAAAATAAGGACTTATATGAATATAATACGTATAGGGTTCATTCAATATGTAATTATTTAATTATTGTAGATAATGTAGTAAAACTTACTAATTTAATTCTTTATTTAAATAATGAAAAAATTAAATACTTTGTTATAGGGAATGGTTCTAATATAATTTTACCTAGTAAATATGAAGGTGTAGTAATTAAATTAAATTTAAATGATATTGAATTTATTTCTGATAAAGTTATAGTAGGAGCATCTTATATGCTAAATAGACTTGCTATAGAAAGTATAGATAAAGGATTATCTGGCCTTGAATGGGCTAGTGGTATACCGGGCACGATTGGTGGTTCAATTTATGGTAATGCTGGAGCTTATAAAGATGAGATAGCAAATTATATTGAAGAAATAGAGGTTCTTGAAAATAATCATATTAAAATACTTAAAAGAAATGATATTTTCTTTGAGTATCGTTCATCTAGTTTACAAAAAAGAGATTTAATAATATTAAAAGCAACTTTAAAATTAAATAAAGGTAATAAAGAAGAATCTCTTGCCTTAATAAAAGATAGATTAGAAAGAAGAATTAACACTCAACCTTTAGATTATCCATCAGCTGGTTCAGTATTTAGAAATCCGGAAGGATTATTTGCAGGTAAGTTAATTGAAGACTTAAACCTAAAAGGTAAAAAAATAGGTGGGGCCGAAGTATCAGATAAGCATGCTAACTTTATAATAAATAATGGAAATGCTACTGGAGAAGATATTGTTAATTTAATAGAATTAATAAAACTAGAAGTTAAAAAAGAATATAATATTGATTTAATATTAGAACAAAAAATAATTTATTAATCTGCCATGAGCAGATTTTTATTTAATTTTAATTGCTTACTTGAACTAAAAATAAGATATTGTTATAATAAATAAGACTTAAAGAGGTGTTAAAAAATGAAATTAAAAAATAGTTATTTTTATACTTTAAGAGAAAATGTTAAAGATGAAGATAGTGTAAGTGGAAATCTTTTAGTTCGTTCTGGAATGATTAAAAAAGTATCTAGTGGGATTTATATGTTTTTACCGCTTGGTTTAAAAACTTTAGATAATATTAAAAAAATCATTAAAGAAGAAATGGATAATGCTGGTGCAGAAGAATTATTAATGCCAAGTATGATACCACAAGATATTTATGAAACATGTGGTAGAGTAGATGCTTTTGGTTCATCAATGTTTCATTTAAATGATAGATATAATAAACCATATGTTTTAGGACCAACTCATGAAGAATTATTTACGATTGCTGCTAAAAGTATGGTTAAATCATATAAAGATTTACCATTTACTATTTATCAAGATGCTCCAAAATTTCGAGATGAAGCACGTCCTCGTTTTGGTTTAGTACGTGTTAGAGAGTTCTTTATGAAAGATGCATATTCTTTTGATAAAACGCAAGAAGGATTAGATAAGTCATATAAGTTAATGTTTGATGCTTACAAAAGAATATTTGATAGATGTCATATAAACTATGTAATAGTTAGAGCTGATACTGGCGCAATGGGAGGAAGTTTATCTGAAGAATTTCAAGCTATTACTGATTTAGGAGAAGATTTACTTGTCTTATGTGATAAATGTGATTATTCATCTAATTTAGAAGTAGCAACTAGAAAAATAATTGATAATCATGAAGAAGAAAAGAATTTTGAAATAGTGGAAACTCCAAATAAAAAAACTATTGAAGAAGTTTGTGAGTACTTGAATGTTGATGTTAAGAAAAGTGTTAAAGCCTTACTTATGAATGCTGATGGAAAACTTGTTGTTTTCTTTATTAGGGGAGATAGAGAACTTAATGAAAATAAAGTATGTAAACTTCTTGGCATTAAAGAAATAAGCTTTGCAAATGATGAATTAATCGCAAGTAGTAATGCTGTTCCAGGATATACTGGTCCAATTAAACTAAATGGCGCTAAAATAATAATTGATGAAGAACTTAAATATATGTCTAATTTTGTAGTAGGTGCGAATGTATTAGGTTATCATTATATTAATGCTAATTTAAAAGATTTTACTTATGATTTATGTGGGGATATTGTTAATGTTAAAGAAGATGATATTTGTCCTGTATGTGGGGGAAAACTTTACTTTAAAAAGGGTATTGAAATAGGTAATACTTTTAAATTAGGTACTAAGTATTCAGAAAAATTAGGCTTAACATATTTAGATGAAAACAATGCTGAAAAGCCAGTTGTAATGGGGTGCTATGGTATTGGGCCTGGTAGAATACTTGCTTCTGTAATTGAACAAAATAATGATGAAAAAGGTATTATTTTCCCACTTTCAATTGCTCCATATAAAGTAGCAATAGCAGCACTTAATACAAATGATGAAGAATGTATGGACTATGCTAATAAGTTATATGATGAATTAAATAAGCTAGGTATTGATACATTACTTGATGATAGAGAAGAAAGACCAGGTGTTAAATTTAATGATTTAGAATTAATTGGTATTCCAATTAGAATAACAGTTGGTAAAAAGCTTAAAGATGGTATTGTTGAATTTAAAGCTCGTAATAATAGTGAATCTATTAATTTAAATCTAGAAGAAGTTATAGATTATATTACAGATTATATTAATAAAAATATTTAATGGTAAAACTGATAATTTACAAAACATGAGGAAATTATCAGTTTTTTATTTGTATTTAAATAAAAATAATTATATAATTGTAATAGGGTGTTTTTGAAGTATGAACATAGAAAATGTACCAACTCATGTTGGAATTATTATGGATGGTAATCGGAGATGGGCTAAAGAAAAAGGGAAAAAAACTATTGAAGGCCATTTAGCAGGTGCTAATAGAATTATTAATTTAGCTTCATATATTTTTAGTACAGGTGTTAAATATTTAAGTTTATATGCTTTTTCTACTGAAAATTTTAATCGAAGTGAAGAAGAAGTAAAATATTTAATGGGCTTGATTGTTAAGTTTTTTACTGAACGTGTTAAAGAATTAGATGAAAAAAATATAAAAATTTTATTTTCTGGGCGGAAAGAGCCACTATCAGATAAGATATATAAAGTAATTTGTGATGTTCAAGAAATGACTAAAAATAATACTGGTGGAGTTCTTAACATATGCTTAAATTATGGGGGCAGAAGTGAGATTATTGATGCTGTAAATAAAATTATTAATAGTGGTGAGACTATTGATGAAGAAGCAATAAGTAAAAATATGTATCAAGATTTACCAGATTTAGATTTTGTGATTAGAACTAGTGGAGAAATGAGACTTTCAAACTTTATGTTATGGCAAGCAAGTTATGCGGAATTTTACTTTCCAGAAACATATTTTCCGGATTTTGATGAAAAAGAATTTGATAAAGCCTTAGATGAATACAGTAAGCGCCATAGAAGATTTGGAGGTAATTAATGAAAAAAAGAATTATAAGTGCAGCTATAATGATTATAATGGTTATTCCTCTTATTATTCTTGGTAAAATTCCATTTGCTTTAGGAATAGGTATAATAAGTATTTTTGCTTTTAGGGAAGTAATGAGTCTTTATAATTATCCTTTATTAGTAAGACTTTTAAGTTTTATTGGGATGCTTAATATTATTTATAGTAATTTTGATAGTAATAATATTTTAAATGGATTGAGTTATAAAGTTATAAGTATTTCTTTACTTTTGATATTACTTCCGGCAATTATTTTTCAAACTAAAGATAAATATAATACGAGTGAAGCATTTAATCTTTATGGATTTTTATTTTTAATTGGAATTGGTTTAAATTATTTTATTCTAATTAGAGATTTAGATTTAAAGTATTTCTTATATGTTTTATTAATTCCAATCTTTACCGATGTTTTTGCTTATTTTGGTGGGACGCTTATTGGAGAACATAGATTTAGTAAAATAAGTCCTAAAAAAACTATTGAAGGTAGTCTTATTGGTTTAGTTATGGGAACATTTATAATGACAGTATATTATATAACTATTATTGGGGGAAATTATAACTTGTATATGGTTATATTAATTACTCTTTTATTAACTATCGTAGCTGAGGTAGGAGATTTATTTTTTAGTGCTATTAAAAGGCATTATGAAATTAAAGATTTTAGTAAATTAATTCCTGGGCATGGTGGTATTTTAGATAGATTAGATAGTTTAATATTTGTGGCAATAGCATTTATGATTTTTATTAAACTATTATAAAAAGAAAGGATAAAAAGAAATGACAATAGTAATATTAATTTTAATGTTAAGTTTGCTTATATTTGTTCATGAATTTGGACATTTTATAGCAGCAAAAAAGGTTGGAGTATATGTAAGTGAGTTTGCTCTTGGTATGGGACCTAAAATATTTTCTTTTAAAAGAAAGAAACATAATGATCCTACTGAGTATTCATTAAGATTATTTCCAATTGGTGGATTTTGTGCTATGGCTGGTGAAGTTGATGAAGATGCTAAAGGCTTAAAAAAGAATGAGTTTATGTGTAATCGCACTAAATGGGAAAGATTTTTAATTTTAATTGCTGGGGTAACTATGAATACCATTACAGCTTTTATAATTTTATTTTTACAAGGTTTAATATATGGTACACCAGAACAGAAATCTATTGTAGGTTATGCTCCGGAAGGTTATCCAATTAGTGAAGCAGGTATTGAAGTTGGAGATAGAGTAATTAAGATTAATGGATATAAAGTAAATACTTGGGATAAAATGACTTTAGTTATGAATCTTAAACATGAAAGCGATACATATGAATTTGTTGTAAAAAAACAAGATGGTTCTACAAAAACATATAATATATCTCCTAAAATAGAAAAACAAGAAGATGGTAAAGAAGTTAAAATATATGGAATTGGTGCTGGAAATAAAATTTATAGAGGTTTTTTACCTAGTTTAAAATATGCCTTTACAAAGTTAGGGTCTATTGTATCATCTATGTTCTTAATTATTGGTTCATTATTTACTGGTAAGTTAGGAGTTTCTTCTTTATCAGGACCAGTTGGTATGTATAGTTTAGTTGGAGAAAGTGCTAAGGTTGGTTTTCAAAGTATTATGTATTTAACTGCTTATTTAAGTTTAAACTTAGCAGTAATAAATGTTTTACCATTCTCAGCATTAGATGGCGGAAGAATATTATTTGTATTAATTGAAGCAATTAAAGGAAGTAAAGTTAATCCTAAAGTTGAAAACTATTTCCATACTATAGGATTTATTCTTCTAATGTTATTAATGGTTTATATAACAATTCAAGATATAATTAGGCTTACTCATTAGTAGGCTTTTTCTTTTACTAGAATAATTATAATTGTTATGATATACTTAAATTCGTCAAAGGATATGTTGTTTATTATAAATTATTAGAGAGGTAATTATGAAAATAGAATATACACTATTAAAAACTGAAAAAAATACTAAAGCAAGACTTGGAAAAATAAAAACAAATTATGGAACTTATGATACTCCAATGTTTATGCCAGTTGGAACGCAGGCAACTGTTAAAACTTTAGCACCTGAAGAATTAAAAGCATGTGATGCAGGAATAATTTTAGCTAATACTTATCATTTATGGCTTAGACCTGGAGAAGATGTTGTAAATGAAGCAGGTGGTCTTCATAAATTTATGAACTGGGATGGCCCTATTTTAACTGATAGTGGGGGATTTCAAGTTTTTAGTTTAGCTAAACCTAAAGATATAACTGAAGAAGGAGTAAAATTTAAAAATCAATATAATGGTGATAGTCTTTTATTAACTCCTGAAAAATCAATTGAAATACAAAATAAATTAGATAGTGATATTGCAATGAGTTTTGATGAATGTGTAGGATTTCCTCATACGAGAGAATATGTTGAAAAATCTGTGGAAAGAACACTAAGGTGGGCTAAAAGAGGAAAAGATGTTTTTAATAATGAACGTCAGTCTTTATTTGGAATTGTTCAAGGGGCTGAATTTGAAGATTTAAGAAAACATTGTGCTGAAGAATTAGTTAAAATGGATTTTGATGGTTATTCAATTGGAGGAACTAGTGTTGGAGAACCTAAGAGTGTTCAATACCAAATGGTTGAATATGCTTGTAAGTATTTACCAGATAATAAGGTAAGATATTTAATGGGAGTAGGAGATCCTATTGATATTGTGGAAAATGTTATTAGAGGTGTAGATATTTTTGACTGTGTAAGTCCAACTAGACTAGCAAGACATGGTCATGCTTTAACTAAATATGGCAAGATTAATTTAAAAAATGCTAAATATAAAAAGGATTTTACTCCTTTAGATGATGAATGCGATTGCTATGCTTGTAAACATTATACGAAAGCCTATATTCGTCATTTGATTCGAGCTGATGAAACCTTTGGACAACGATTACTTTCTATTCATAATATAAGTTACTTAATAAACTTAACTAAAGAGCTTAGAGAAGCTATTAAAAATGATAATATTTTAGAATATAGAGAGGAATTTATTAAGAATTATTATGGAAGAAAAGAAGATTAGTATTTGGCATCTTATAATTGTACTAATCATATTATTTATCTTATTTGCTGGATATAAAAATTTAAAGAGTCATCAAGAAAAAGAAATTAGAGTAGTAAATAATAAAATATTAGAAAGTGCTAAAGAATGCTTTTTAAAACAAGAATGTGAAGGGGAAATAACTTTAAAAGATTTATATGATAAAAAGTATATAGATTTGCAGATTAATCCTTTAACTAAAGAAAATATGGATGATAATTTATGTATAAAATTTGTTGGCAAGGATGCTGTTTTTTGCAAGTAATCACTGATGAAAAATTAGTGATTTTTTGATATATAAAAGAAAAATTATCTTATAGGAGTATTTTTGATGAATTTAGATAAATAATGGTAAATGGAAATCTAATATTACTAATATAGAGCTAGGTTTTAAGTGTAGAATAGTTTTTATCCCAAAATGTCACAATAAAATACCCCAAATGTCACAAATATATGGCTTATATTAACAAAGATGGAATAATGATTGTTTCGATTGGATGCTTAAAAGATTAAAAATATAATTAAAATTTATAGTAAGTAGGGCTTTTAATAAGGCCTTTTTCTATTGAAAAAATAACCTATATGCTTTATAATTATTTAAGAATAAGGTAAGTATAAGGTGATGATATGAAAAGTAAAAAGGGTCAAGCTTTAGTTGAATTTATTATTGTATTACCAGTACTTATTTATATTGTTTTAATTATGATTGATATTTTAGTTATTTTTAATAATAAAACTACTTTAGAAGGAAGAATGGATGAGATAGTATATTTATATAAAAATAATAGGGAAAGTGAAATAAATAGTTATTTAAATAAAGATTTAAAAAGTGTAAAATATGATGTTAAAAAGGATAATAAATATACTTATATAACACTAAACATGAATTATAAATTTATGACTCCTGGTATAAGTAATATATTAGGTAAAGATTATGATATTAAATGTGAAAGAGTGATAGTTAATGAGTAGGAAAACGAAAGGTACATGGATATTCTTTATTTTAATTCCAATATTTTTAATAATAGCAGCTTTTATCTATGATAGTGTTATTAAAAGTGCAACTGAAAAAAACTATAGAAAAACAACTGAAAATATTATTAAGGATGTATTATCTAATAGTTATAATGATAAGGCAGAATGGGTTAAAAAACTATATGAAGAAAAGAATTTAGAAACAAAGCAGTTAAATGTTACATATCAAAATGATATTTTATACGTTTATAATGTTCATACTTTTCCAGCATTTTTTGGGCTTGTTTTTGGTATTAAATCATACCGAACTGAGGTTAATTTAAAAGCTTATAAAGTGGATAATGAAATAAAGATAGAAGAAGTAAAAGAGAGGTATTATGGCTAAGGGGAAAACAATATGTGTTTATGGGGCTAAAGGTGGTATTGGCAAAAGTACTTTTGTAATGAATTTAGCAGGAATGCTTTCTAATTTACAGAAAAAAGTATTAATAATTGATTTAGATTTATCTAATGGGGCTATTAGTTGTGCATTAAATACAGATATTACTAAAACTATTTATAACTTTTGTGATGATTTTAATAATAATCGTTTTGAATCTTTAGATGATTATGTAAGTAAATATAATGATTATATAAGTGTATTATCAGCACCTAAAGATCCAAGACAAGCTACTAAAATAGAGGCTAAATATATTGATAATTTAATTGAAAAGAGTATATATTGTTATGATTTTATCTTATTAGATACATCACATGTATTAGATGAAATAAATGTTTTTGCATTAGATAAAGCTGATAATATTTTATTTATGATTAATAATGATGCGGTAACTCTTAAAAATTTTAAAAATATTTTAAATATTATGCAGGATAATGAATTTGATAATTATAAATTAATTCTAAATTGTAGTATTGATCCATCAAGAGCATATTTTTCTAATTATGATATAAAAAGTATTTTAGGAATTAATATCGATTATGAAATAAGTTCTGATTTCCATTATTCTAAAATAGATGCAGTTACTTTGGATGGAGATATTATTACTTTAAAATATAAAAATTTTAAAGATTATAAAGTATTTGAATTAATTGCTAAAGATCTTATAGGAGGATGTCATGAGTAAATCTTTATATGAGGACTTTAATTTTAAATCTAAAAATAAAATGAAAGAAATAGTTAATGATTATGACGTTTTTCCAGATAAAAGATTATTAGATGAACTTAGAAAGAAGATTATTGAGCATTTAATAGATTCTAATATTCCTGAAGGAAAAGATTTAGATGAATTTATTAATGATAATATTGATGAAGTATTAGAAGGCTATGATTTAACTAATTTAGAAAGAAGTCATATTTTTAATTTAATAGATGATGAAATAAATGGATATGGACCGATAAGTGAACTTTTAACTGATAGTAATATTACAGAAATTATGGTAAATGGTCCATCAGAAATTTATGTTGAAATTGATGGAAAACTGGTTAAAGATAATAGTATTTCATTTATTAATGATGAACATATTATTAGGACAATTCAAAGATTAATTGGACCTCTTGGTCGTACTATAGATTCAGCAAGTCCAATGGTAGATTCAAGATTAGCAGATGGTTCTAGAATTAATGCTGTAATACCACCATTAAGTGTTAATGGACCAGTTATAACTATTCGTAAATTTAAAAGAAATATGACAAAAATAGAAGATTTGTTAAGGGTTGGTTCCTTAACAACTGAAATGGCGGTCTTTTTAGAGTCTGCGGTAAAAGGAAAGTTAAATATTATAGTGTGTGGGGGTACAGGTAGTGGTAAAACAACTTTATTAAATATATTGAGTAGTTTTATTGGTAACGATGAGCGTATTATTACAATTGAAGATGCTGCTGAACTTAAATTAGAGCAAGAACATGTAATTAGTTTAGAAACTAGAACAGTTAATTATAATAGTACTTCTGAGGTAACAGTACGTGATTTGGTAATAAATGCTTTACGTATGAGACCAGATAGAATTATTGTTGGAGAGTGTCGTGGTAAAGAAGCTTTTGATATGTTACAAGCAATGAATACTGGTCATGATGGCTCTTTAACAACTCTTCATGCTAATGGAGTAATGGATGCCTTAAATCGTCTTGAAACTATGGTATTAATGAGTGGAATTGATATTCCAATTGCTGCAGTACGTGAATACATTGAAAATGCTATTGATTTAGTCATAAATATTCAAAGAATGCATGATGGTAAAAGAAAAATAGTTAATATAAGTGAAGTTACAGGTTATGATAAAGGAATGATTAAATTAAATCCAATATTTGAATTTATTCAGAATGGGCTTACTAATTCTGGTGAAGAAGATGGAGAATTTAAAAAGATTAAAGGAGTTCCTAAAGTATATGACTTATTAAAATCTAGAGGAATAACTAATCTAGAAGATATGTTTAAATAAAAAGAAAGGAGTTACTATGGCAAATGATATAATTCAAATAGTTTTGTTTATTATAATTATATTTATTATAGTAATTGTTTTTAAACAAACTAAAAGTAATAAATATAATGCAAGATTAAGTAAATATACAGTTAATAATAATTCAATTAAAACTATATCATTGGGTGATTATTGTAACTTAGTATATAATCGTTTTAGAGATGCCATAGTTAAATTCTTACAAGAATCTATTTATTTTAGAAATAAGGCTCGTAAATATGAAAGATTTGAATTTATAGATAAGCCTCTTGAAATAATAGCAACTAAATTTTGCTTAAGCTTATTATTTGGCTTTTTATATTTAATATCATCTTTATATAAAAATAATTTTGATTTTATGGTTTTATTACTATTTATGATAATTGGGTATTTAATTTATAATATTTACTTATTAATTAATGAAAAAATGCGTAATAAATTAATTGAAGCTGATTTATTGAAAGCTATTATCATTATGAATAATGCATTTAAATCAGGATATAATATCACACAAGCTCTTAATTTTGTGGCTAAAGATTTAACTGGACCAATAAGTGCGGAATTTAAAAAGATTAGTAGTGATTTAAATTATGGATTAGATTTAAAAGATGTATTTGATAGGTTTTATCGAAGAGTTAAAATTGATGATATAAATTATATTACTAGTAGTTTAAGTTTACTTAATTTAACTGGAGGTAATTTAGTAGGAGTATTTAATAATATTGAAAAATCTTTTACTAATAAAAAGCGTATTAAAGATGAACTAAATGCTATGACTAGTAGTTCTAAGTTAGTATTTTATATTTTACTTTTTATGCCACTAGTAGTAATATCAATTCTTTTATTATTAAGTCCTAGTTATTTCTCACCAATGATTAAAAATCCTTTAGGAATACTTCTTATCTTTATTGCTGTAATACTTTATATTATTTATATAATTGTAATTAGAAAGATACTTAGGGTGGAATAATGAGAAATGGTTTAATTAATAAATTTTATCCTAAAAAGGTAGTAGAGAGAATAAATGTAAAAAATACTTTACTTGGAATAAATTATAATTATGATTTAAATGCATTATTAAAGAGTCATCTCTTTATATGTATTTTCTTATTTTTAATAGTATTAATAATAAAAAATGATTTAATAGTTAGTTTATTTGTTACAGTAATTTATTTTATTTCGGCTGAATATGTTTTCTTTGATTTAAGATTAAATAAACGCTCTAAAATATTAGAAAAAGAAAGTGCATTTTATTTTCAAATATTATCTTTAACTTTAGAAACTGGAAACAATTTAATTGGAGCGATAACTTTAACTAGCAATACTATTGATAATACATTGTCGAGGGAATTTAGAAAAGTAGTCGAAGATGTTGATATGGGTAAAAGCTTAACTGAAGCCCTTAATGATTTAAAATTAAGAATACCTAGTGATACAGTAAATAATATTATTTTAAATTTATTAGAATCAAATATATATGGTAATAATATGATAGAGTCTTTAAATAATCAATTAGACTATTTAAATGATAAACTCTTATTAGAAACTAAAGCTAAAATAAATAAAATGCCAGTTAAAATAAGTATTGTTAGTGTTTTAATATTTGTTCCATTAATACTAATTATTATTTTAGGCCCAATAATTATCAATTTAATTAATTCATAAGTCTAGATATATTTATTTCTAGATTTTTTAAATTGTAAACTAAAAAATATAATAGTAAAAAATATCTAATAGAGGTTGTAAAAAACTAAAAACTATATTCTATTAACTAATAATTTATGTTAAAATGTATTATAGGGTGTGCTAATGAAAGATATAATAAAGAAAATTGATAAACCTTTATTTGTATTTATGATTTTATATACTATCTTGGGATTAGTAATGATTTTTAGTGCGTCTTCAATTACGGCTGTATTATATAATAAAGTAGCAGAGTCCTACTTTTTTAAAAAACAATTAGTATTTGTAATTGTATCTTGGTTTTTAGGATTATTTTTGGTACTTAGATTTCCAACTAAAAATTATAATAAAATTGGGCCTTTTGCGATGTTAGCAATTACTATAACTCTTGCTTTATTAGTTCCATATGGTTCTATTACAAATAGTGCTCGTTCTTGGTTTAATCTTGGTTTTGTTAAAATTCAACCTAGTGAATTTGTTAAATCTATTATGATTGTTTATTTAGCAGTATATTTTGAAAAACTTATAAAAAAACGAAATTATGATATAAAGATGATTATGCTTCCTTTTACTTTAGTATTAGCTTCTATTATACTTATTGGTTATCAACCAGATTTAGGGACAGCTTTAATAGTAGCTGGAATTGCTGGATTAATATTTCTATCACTTCCAATTAATACTAATAAAATGAAATATATGAAATTAGCTGGTATATTAATTGCTACTATCTTATTTATCTTTATTTTTATTGGTGGTGGTGCTTTAAATGCTGAACAAACAAGCCGTTTAACATATAGGCGTCCATGCACAAGATATACCCAAAAAACTGGATATCAAGTTTGTAATGGTTTTATAGCAATAAGTAATGGGGGATTATTTGGGGTAGGGCTTGGTAATTCAACTCAAAAATACTTGTATTTACCAGAATCTCATACAGATTTTATCTTTCCAATAATAGTAGAAGAATTAGGAGCTATTGCTGGTGTAGTTATTATACTTGGCTTTGTTTTTATATTATTTAGACTTTTAAAAATTGCTAAAAATGCAAGTACTATTAAAGGTTCTATTATTGCATATGGAACTTTTTGCTATATACTATTACATTTATTAATTAATTTTATGGGAATTTTGGCTTTAATACCACTAACTGGAGTTCCAGTTCCATTTTTATCATATGGTGGGTCATTTTATATCAATTTAATGTTTTTATTATTTTTAAATCAAAGAGTAGTGTATGAAAATAACAAGAATAGAACTAAAGAATTATTAAGGAGTATCTAGTTATGAATAAAAAAGGGATGACGCTTGTTGAATTAATAACTTCATTAGTACTAATATCATTAGTTTTAATATTTATGCTTAATTTATTAGCAACTGTTCAAAATTATAGTGTACAAAATCAAACAAAATCTGATTTACTTATTAATCAAGCTGTAATAGTTAAAGCTATTGAGAAAGATATTAATGAACTTGGTTTAGTTGGAGTATCAATATGTACTCCAGAGGATTTTGAAAAGGAGAGAAAGTATTCAGTTTTACCTGCATGCCCATCTAATAATCCATCATGTTATAGAGATGAAGAATATATGAAAAATTTAAATCTGTATTGCCTGAAACTTACTTTTAATAATGATGATTTAGATGATAATGAAGGTTTTTTACTTCAATATACATATGATTATTCAGATAAAATTAATGATGATGGTGAACATGAAATATCTAAAAAAAATGTTGTAGGTTATAAAAGAGGTAATAATCAAAACATAAGGGAATCAAGTATTTCTATGAATCCTAATAATTATAAAGGAACAGTAACATCTTCATGTAAAGATAAAGTTTCTTCAAATTGTTCTCTTAAAATTACTATGCCAATACTTGATGAAGATGGTAATAATTATGATATAGTTGCAACATATATTTATTCATCAGATAATTTTGTAATTAATAGTACAACTGATGATAGTCTTGGTTTTACAATAAATTATGATGATCCTAATTTAAGTAAATCAACGTTTTTAACTGGACTTGCAGTAAATAATAAAATGAAATCATTAGCAGGAGATGCAATAAGAAATGATGTTGTTATAGAAGATAATAACATATCTGCTATAAAAAGAAGCAATACTTTAAAAGCCAATTTATCGAGTAATAATATTGTATCTACTATAAATAGTCGATATCCAATATATATGTGGTATGAGAATAATACTATATATTATTATACTGAAGAAGAAAGGCCTCTTCTTAATAGTAGACCACAAGCAATGTTTTCTCTTATTAACAATTTATCAGATATATCTGGATTATCAAGCGTAGATACATCAAATGTTACTGATATGGATTCAATGTTTTATGGCGATATTAGTTTGTCAGATTTAAGTGCATTAGAAAGTTGGAATACATCTAATGTCACTAATATGCGAGTTATGTTTTTAGATTGTGTAAGTTTAGAAAACTTAGATGGTTTAGAAAATTGGGATGTTTCTAAGGTGGAAAATATGTTAGCTATGTTTTCTATTAATCCAGATACATATTCAAATGGTTTAGAAAGCAAATTAGCAAGCATAGAGGCATTATCAGATTGGCAAACGCCAAGATTAACTGATATGGCGCTAATGTTTTATAATAATGTTTCTTTAACTACTTTGGAAGGTTTAAATAAATGGGATGTTTCTAAGGTCACTAATATGCAATATCTGTTTGCTTCTATGCAACCGCCTAAAAAAACATCAAAGAGGAGTTCATTATGGAATATAGCTGCACTAGAAAATTGGAATACGCAAAGTGTTACTGATATAACTGGTTTATTTTTGCATGCGGAGTCATTAGAAAATATACAGCCATTAGAAAACTGGAATGTTTCTAATGTAACTACTATGAGTTCATTATTTGCTCATAGCACTATAAGTAATATTTCCTATTTACAAAATTGGGATGTAAGAAATGTAGAATATATGTCGGCGTTATTTAGTCAATGTAGTAATATAACAGATATAAGTGCTTTATCTAATTGGGCGGAGAAGACTAAGACAGGAAAATTAAAAGATATTGGAACTATGTTTCAAAATGTTCAAATGACAAGCTTAGAACCATTAAGAAATTGGGATGTATCTAATGTAACTAATATGGCATACTTATTTGGAGGAAGTAGTACGAAACAATTTGATACATTAGAACCATTAGAAAACTGGCAAGTGGGAAATGTAAAATACATGCAAGGAATGTTTGGTAAAATTTCAAAAGTTGAAACATTAACTGGCCTAGAGAATTGGAATGTGTCTAATGTAGAAGATATGGGTGGAATGTTTGAAAATGCTTCATCACTAAAAAATTTAGATGCTATTAGTGGTTGGAATGTTGCTAAAGTAACTAATTTTGGTTTTCCATCTGGTGCTAGTGGAAGTAATAAGATTGGTATGTTTAGTGGATGCACTGCACTTGAAGATGCAAGTGGTATTAATGGTTGGAGTATTAATAGAAATGCAAACTTTAATAATATGTTTTATGATACACCAGTTTATCCGGATTTTACTAAAGTAACTGGTACTTGGAATAATGAAGGAACATTTGTTCCTAACTAGGTTAATAATTTAAATCGATTTTTTGAAAGATTATTTTATTATTTTCTTGCTTTATTTCATTAATACTAAATGCAATTCTTGAATATATTAATTATAAAATGCAAATTTTATATATTTGTTTTATATTAATTGTGTTATACTTTAGTTATGTGAGTGCACCATTTATTTTAATAAAGATATATTAAAGTCAAATTGAGATTATTTAAATAAATGAATGGTTTGTTGTGGTGTAATTAAAGATTAAATTATCGTTAAGTGGAAGAGAGGTGTAAGCCGAGTTGGTCTACTCGGCATTTTTATGGCAAATAGAAGTGAACTAAGAGAAAAGATAATGACAATTATTTATCAAATATCTTTATATAAGAAAAATAAAATAGATTTTGATGTTGATGATGTTATTAAAGAAAACTGTGAAGTTGAAAATGAATTTGTAAAAG
Organism: uncultured Bacilli bacterium; assembly: GCA_905236935.1. The sequence continues at coordinate 1,187 of CAJOQL010000085.1, read as the reverse complement.
ATATGGTATATGGGGTTGTAACTAATTTTGATGAACTTGACTCTTTAGCTAATTCTTATCTTAATAACTGGAAAATAGATCGTTTAGATTTAACAGGGGCATCTATACTTAGAATGGCAATTTATGAAATTAAATATATGGATACACCTAAAGTAGTAGTTATTAATGAAGCTATTGAGCTTGCTAAAAAATATAGTGATGAAGCAGTTCGTAAAATGATTAATGCCTCTTTAGATAAAATTATTAATGAATAGGTGTTTATGGATATCACATATCGTAGTATAACTGAAGTAAATAATTATATTAAATTATTATTAGATAATAATTCTCATTTAAATATGATTTATATTAAAGGAGAAATATCTAATTTTAAAAATCATACTAGGGGACATTTATATTTTACATTAAAGGATGATTCATCACGTCTTAATGCAGTTATGTTTGCTAGTAGTGCGAGAAATTTAACGTTTATGCCTAAGGATGGGGATAATGTTTTAATTAGAGGAAGAGTTAGTTCATATCCTGCTAGTGGAAGCTATCAAGTATACGTTGATGAAATGACTTTAGATGGGTTAGGAGAATTATACATCAAATATGAAGAACTAAAGAAAAAACTTTATAATGAAGGATTATTTGAAGAAGCACATAAGAAGACATTACCTAAATATCCTAATAAAATAGGGGTAGTAACTGCTCCAACTGGGGCAGCAGTAAAGGATATTATGAGCACAATAAAAAGAAGATTTCCTTTATGTGAAGTTATTCTTTTTCCTAGTTTAGTTCAAGGATTAGAAGCAGCTCCTAATATTGTAAAGCAAATAGAAGTAGCAGATACTTTTAATTTAGATATTTTAATTGTAGGCCGTGGTGGTGGTTCAATTGAAGATTTATGGGCATTTAATGAAGAAATAGTAGCAAGAGCAATATATAATGCTAAAACACCAATTATTAGTGCTGTTGGTCATGAACCAGATTTTACTATTGCAGATTTTGTAGCAGATTTAAGAGCTCCAACGCCGACTGGGGCTGCTGAAATGGCTGTACCAACCGTAAAAGATACTAAAGAATATATTAATCAGTTAAAAATGCGTTTTGATAAAAATATTAAAAATATGATAAATAGTAAATTTATTGAACTTAAAGGATTAAAAAATTCATTTATATTAAAAAATCCTATGAGTTTATAT
>CAJOQL010000084.1 GCA_905236935.1 uncultured Bacilli bacterium | reverse complement strand
CATTATCTAAATCTTCTAGATATTTTTCGGTAATATTTTCTATATTCATTTTCTTCCTTTCATATGTAAGCACGTGCTAGAGGTTTTTCACTCTCTACTATTTATATTACCGGGAAAGACCTTATTTCCTTTTTTATTTTTACATTTTGTTAATAACTCTTGCATTTTGTGGAAAACTAGGTAAAAATCTCAAATTTTTATGAACTAATTATTTGAAAGTAAAATTATATTTTTTTGTAAGTTTAAAATCTAAAATTATAAAGAAAAAAGCTTAATTTATTGATACTGAATATAATGTGTGTTAAGATACTTTTATCAGTTAGAAAAGTTTTAAGGTGTATAAAATTAGAAAATAAAGAATCATTTAGGGTTTTTAAATAATAATTTAAGGTAACTGATTATATTATTAAATGAAAGGAACTAAATGATAAATAAAAAATTGTTAAAACTTTTAGGAGATTTAAAAGATTATTCTTTTGAAACTTATAAACATTCAATAGCAGTTTCATACTTTTGTGGTGAATTTGGGAGGATGTTAGATTTAAGTGAAGAAGAAATAGAAAAACTTAAAATGGCTGCTCTATTTCATGACATTGGAAAAATTTGGATTTCTAAGGATATTTTAAATAAACCTGATAAGATAACTTTTGAGGAGTTTGATATCTTAAAAATGCATCCTATTTATAGTGTTAAGATATTACTAGATTCTGGCTTTAAAGATATTGAGGTATTAAATATAATTCTTTGTCATCATGAAAGATTAAATGGGATGGGTTATCCTAGTGGGCTTATTTCTAAAATAATACCAGAACTTGCTAAGATACTTACAATATGCGATTCTTTTGATGCGATGAGAACTAAAAGGTCTTATAAAGAACCTATGAATTTTGAAGATATAAAAAGGGAACTTTTAAATAATTCAGGTACTCAGTTTGATCCATATTATGTTCAAATGTTTATATTTTTCTTGAATTCTAAAAATGAAAAAGTAATTAAAAGTAGTTATAATTTTAAATAAATAAATAAATTTACACTAAATATCTAATAATTTTGTATTTAAATATTAAAAATTTGATATACTTTAAGTATGTATTGATAGTAACTAAAAGGTAGTAGGTGTTAAAAATGAATTTATCAAAATCAAAGTATACGTTAGGGGTAACTTGTAAAAAGAAGTTATGGCTTTCATGTTATAAGATAGATGAAGCTGAAGATATGGGAAGTGAAAGTGTTTTTGCTAATGGAAATGAAGTTGGGGATTTAGCAAGAAGATTATTTGGTAATTACATTTTAATTAATTACGATACTAATTATCAAAATATGCTTGATGAAACACAAAAATATTTAGTTAATAAACCAAATATTATATGTGAGGCTTCATTTAGTTTTAATAATAATTTTTGCTCAGTTGATATTTTAAAAAATGATATTGATGGAGTAGAGATATACGAAGTTAAATCTTCAACTGATTTAAAAGATATTTATATTGATGATATATCTTATCAGACTTTGGTACTTAAAAAGTGTGGTTTAAATGTTAAAAAGTCATGTGTTGTTAACATTAATAGTGATTATATTTTAGATGGAGAGTTTGACATTAGTAAATACTTTGTTATTAGAGATGTAACAGATAAGATTGATTTAGTAAAGGTAGAAAAGAATATTAATGATTTAATGCAAATGGTTAATACTAATGAAGAACCAAAAGTAGATTTATCTATGGGGTGTCATAAACCTTATGATTGTCCATTTTTTAAATATTGTACTAAACATTTTCCTAGTCCAAATGTTTTTGATATTGGATGGAATATGCATTTTGATAAAAAAATTGAAATGTATAAGAGGGGAAATATAACTTATCAAGATATTCTTAATAATGAAAAAGTTAATGATAAAGTTAAAGATCAATTAGAATTTACAATAAATAATTCTTTACCTAAAATTAATAAAGATAAGATAAAATTATTACTAAATTCATTTACTTATCCATTATATTTTTTAGATTTTGAATCTTATCAAGCATCTATTCCAACTATTCATGGAACTAAACCTTATCAGCAAATATGTTTTCAATATAGTTTACATTATTATTTAGAAGAAAATGGAATTTTATATCATAAGGAATACTTAAGTAATGATTATAATGGAAATCCAATGGAAGGATTATGTAAGAGATTATGTGAAGATATTCCAAAGGATTCATGTGTTTTAGTTTATAATCAAGTATTTGAAAAAGGAAGATTAAAGGAAATGGCAGATTTATTTCCTGAATATAGAGAGCATTTATTAAATATTAGAGATAATATACTTGATTTAATGGTACCATTTTTTAATCATGATTATTATGTTAAAGAAATGGAAGGAAGCTTTTCAATTAAGAAGGTATTACCAGCATTATTTCCTAATGATAAAGAATTGGATTATCATAATTTAGAACAAGTACATAAAGGTGATGAAGCAAGTGATGCATATTTGTCTCTTAAAGATTTATCTAAAGAGGAAGAAGATGTATTAAGAAGTAATATGCTAAAGTATTGTAAATTAGATACATATGCAATGGTTAAAATATTTGAGAAGTTAAAAGAGAAAGTTTGAGTAAGTATATTTCAATTGCATCATTTCAAGATATAATGATGTAAATGAGAATTAGTGTAATAGTTAATCCATAAAATGCCAATTTTAAGGATGATTAATTTTTAAAATTGGCTTGCATAACAAGGCTTATTTTGGTATAATTAAGCCGTTATATTAATTTATAACTAATGCAGCATTGAGTAATACTAATTTATTTTAGTATTATTTTTTGCAGAAAAATAAGAAAAAGGGTGTACGTTTGGTTATGGAAAAGGTAGTAAAAAGAAACTGGACAATAAATAAAAGTATATATGCTGTTATTAAAAGAATATTAGGATTTTTATTAGCATTATTTGGATTAATTATAGCATCTCCAATTATGATAATTGTAGCTATTGCTATTAAGATAGATAGTAAAGGACCAATTATTTTTAAACAACCAAGAACTGGTAAGGATGGTAAAGTATTTAATGTATGGAAGTTTAGAAGTATGTATGTTGATAATGATGTACATGATTTTAGCAAACAAGATGCTCATACAAATGTAGGTAATTTTATTAGGAAAACATCTTTAGATGAATTACCACAATTATTTTGTATTTTAATGGGAAAAATGGCATTTATTGGGCCAAGACCTTGGATTACAGATTATTATGAAAATATGAATCATATTCAAAGACATAGATGTGATGTACTTCCAGGCATTACAGGTCTTGCTCAAGCTAAAGGAAGAAATAATATTACTATTTTTGAAAAGATTAATTATGATTTAGAATACATTGATAATTATTCTTTATTAGAAGATATTAAAGTTATATGGTGGACTATTGAAACTGTTATATCTAAGGCTGGTGCAGATGCTGGAAAATCTACTATTCAAAATGAATTAAAAGATTTAAAAACACAAGAGTTAAAACTTGATGGGATAGCTAAAGGAGCATAGGTGGTACTTATGAAGAAGGTTTTATTTACTGCAACAGTAGATTCTCATATTTTAGCATTCCATATACCATATTTAAAACTATTTAAAGAACAAGGCTATGAGGTACATGTTGCAACTAATGGTGATGAAGAAATACCATATTGTGATAAAAAAATAAAGATATCTTTTGAAAGAAGTCCTATAAAAATTAATAATTTAAAAGCAATTAAACAATTAAAGAAAGTTATAAATGAAGAACAATATGATATTATTCATTGTCATACTCCAATGGGAAGTGTAGTTACAAGATTAGCTGCTAAAGGAGCAAGAAAAAAATATCATACGAGAGTTATTTATACTGCTCATGGTTTTCATTTCTTTAAAGGAGCTCCACTTAAAAATTGGTTATTATTTTATCCAGTAGAAAAATATTTATCAAAATATACGGATACTTTAATAACTATAAATCAAGAAGATTATGAACTTGCTAAAAATAAGTTTAAAAAGTGCAAAGATATAGAGTATGTTCCAGGTGTAGGAATTGATGAAGAAAAATTCAATTTTAAGATGTCTAAAAAAGAGAAAAGTGAGTTAAGAAAATCATTAGGATTAAAGGATGATGACTATATAATAATTTATCCAGCAAGATTATGTAAAGATAAAAATCAAATATTATTAATTAATTTAATTGAGAATTTAAGGATAAAAAATGTTTTTTTGGTATTGCCAGGATTAGATGAATATAATGGTTATTATCAAAGGTATATTAAAAAGAAGGGTATAAAAAATATAATAATTCCTGGTAAGAGAAATGATATTAATCAACTTTTAATGATTTCTGATTTATTAATTGCTAGTAGTGTTAGAGAAGGATTTGGAATTAATTTAGTGGAAGCTTTAGTAAGTAGAATACCAGTTATAGCTGTTAATAATAGAGGACATAAGGAAATTATTCAAAATGGAATAAATGGGTACATTATAAAGAACGATATTTCTGATTTAATAGAAAAATTTAATTTGCTTTATGAAGATAGGGATAATTATACAAAAATAAAGAACAATTGTTATGATAGTGCAAAAAAATTTTTTTTATCAAATTCAATAAAAGTTATGAAAAAAATATATAAATTTTAGTGATAGAAGGTTGATAATTCGTGAATATACTAGTTTTTTCTGTTAACGCATGGGATACTACAAATTCTTTTGGAAATACTATGTCAAATTTTTTTGATGGCAATGCATGGAAAAATTGCAATTTTTATAATATTTATACTAGAAATAGTTTGCCAAATAATAAAGTTTGCAATTCTTATTATAGAATGACGTTGATTGATATGTTAAAATATAATTTTTTTAAAAATAAAATAGGATATAGTTTTGTTTTAACAAATAATAATGATAATGAAAAAAAAGTTAAAAATGAACAGAAATATATTGATTTTATTCATAAGTATTCTTTAAACTTTATCTATCCTATTGTTGATATGGTATATAGGAAAAAGAAATGGCTAAATGATAATTTTAAAAAATATATAAATGATGCTAATCCTGATATTTTCTTTTCTTTTTTAACAGATGTTGCAATACTTAAGCCTGTTATTGAATATGTAAAGATTAATACTAATGCAAAAGTTGTTTTGTTTATTGCTGATGATGTTTATGGCTCTTACAATAGTAAATCATTTTTTAGAAAAGGTAAATTAAAAAAAGAGTTTAAAAATATTTTAAATATGGCAGATAAGGTCTATGCAATTTCTTATGAATTAAAAAAAGAATATTCTAAGATTTTTAATAATAATATAGATGTTTTTTGCAAAGGCTGTTTATTTGATTATAATGTTAAATCAGATTTAAATAATCCACTCAGATTTGTTTATGCTGGGAATTTATTTTATGGTAGGGATAAGATATTAGCTAGAATAGCACAAACTATTGAAAATAATAATAAGATGAATAAACAAAAAGCATTATTAGAAATATATACTAGTGCAACAATTGATAAAGCTCTTAAAGACAGTTTAAATATAGATAATAGTTCAATTATTATAGGGAAAAAAAGCTATGATGATATTAAAAAAATTATGCATGATGCTGAATATAACTTACATGTTGAATCATTTGAAAAAAATCAGATAGATATTGTAAAGTATTCATTTTCTACTAAAATAATTGATTGTTTGCAATCTGGCAGTTCAATTTTAGCAATAGGTCCAAATAATATAGCCTCTATTAGATTTATAAAAAAAGTACCAGGAGCTTGTGTTATTGATGATTTGGATAAAATAGAAAATGAAATAATAATGTTAATTAATAATAAAAAAGAGATACTAAAAAATGCAGAAACTATTAGAAAATTTGCATTAGAAAATTTTAATATAGAAAAAAATCAAAAAAGATTAAAAGAGGATTTTTTAAAATTAAAAAATGAAAAATAGAGGTGAAAAATGTTACCATATTATCTATTAGTTTTTATTCCTTTTAGTGTTTATATGCTAGGATTGTATAAAGGAAAAAACTATAACAGGTTATGTATTAGTATATTTTTTTTAATTTTATTGTTGCTATTATCAATGAGAAGTGTTAATACTGGAATAGATTTAAAAAATTATAAATATTTTTTTAATTCCATTTCAAATCTATCATTACATGAATCATTGAATTATTCTGAAAAAGGAGAGCCTTTATTTTATTTGTTAAATAAAGTAATATCTATAATTAGTAATAATAATTTTCAAGTATTTTTAACGGTAGTTGCAATTATTTCAATTTTGCCTATTTATTTGTTTTATTATAATAAATCAGATAATGCTCTACTAACTATTGCTTTATTCTTGACTGTTGCTCCTTTTACTATATTTTTTTCTGGCCTTCGTCAATCTATAGCAATTGGTATAATAGTATTTTCTTTTAAATATATAGAGAATAATAAAATAATTAAGTTTATAATTTACCTATTAATTGCCTTCTTTTTTCACAGATCAGCGATTTTTTGCTTACCACTTTATTTAGTATATCATATTAAAATAAATAAAAACTCTTTATATATTATTATCCCTTTAATGATTTTAATTTTTCTATTTAATCAGCAAATTTTTACTGCAATTCTTAGTTTTACAACTCTATATGATGGAAAAATTGAGATAACTGGTGCATATTCAATTTTAATTCTTTTGATCTTATTTGCTATATATTGTTTTTCTTTTCCTAGTAATGAAAAAATAGATAGTGATTTTATAGGTTTACGAAATATTTTATTATTTTCTATAATAATTCAAATGTTTGCTCCAATTCATCCTACAATTATGAGGGTAAATTATTATTATCTATTATTTATACCTATTTTAATATCTAAAACAATTAAAGTAAGTAATATTAATTTATTAAAAATATTGAATGTTTCTTATGTGATAATGACTATATTCTTTATTTTTTATTTTTTCTACACTGGATATACAGGAGATGATATACTACATATTTTTCCATATATTCCTTTTTGGGAAGTTAAATGTTGAAAATAAATAATTAAAATTTTATCACGAAAAATTCATTTGTACTCGAGGGATAAAGCTCTATATAATTATAGTGGTTCAAAGAGTATGCTTTGACATCACCTTTCTTTATGTAGTATACCTAAATTATATCAAAAAAATATAAAAGATTATTATCACTGCGATTTTAAGTTTAAACAACGTAGTGAGGAAAGGAATGATTCAAATTATGAAAATTGTTCAAATTAATGGCACTCAAAATGGTTCAACAGGTAAAATAATGCTTGGCATACATAGCGAGTTGTTAAAACAAAAATATGATTCTTATGTTATTTGGGCTAATGGTAATAGTTCAAATGATAATAGGAAAATAAAAATTGATGATAAAATTGGAGTGTTTAATCATAAACTATATTCACATTTTTTATGCAAACAAGGATTCGCATCATGGAGTGCTACTAGAAAAATTATATCTATACTAGATGAGATAGGGCCAGATATAGTTCATTTACATAATTTACATGATAATTTTATAAATATAGAAATATTATTTAATTATTTAAAAAAAAATAGAATAAAAACATTTTGGACTTTTCATGATTGTTGGGCATTTACTGGCAAATGTGTATATTTTGATTTAGTACAGTGCTTAAAATGGAAAACAGAATGCAATAATTGTCCATTGCTTAAGGATTCACCAACAGCATATATTGATAAATCTAATTGGTGTTTTAAAAAGAAAAAAGAATTATTATCAAATATGGATTTAACAATTATAGCTCCTAGCGAATGGCTCTCAAATTATGTTAAATATTCTTTTTTAAATAAATATCCAATAAAAGTAATTAATAATGGAATTAATATAAATATATTTAAAAAAACAAATTCAAATATAAGAGAAAGGTATAGTATTGAGGATAAAAAAATAATTTTGGGAGTAGCAAGCCCATGGAGTGAAAGGAAGGGATTAGATGATTTTATACGTTTATCTAAAGTTTTAGATGATTCATATAGAATTTTTTTAGTAGGTTTAAATCAAAAACAAATAGATATGTTACCTAATAATGTTATAGGTATAAAAAGAACTGAAAATCAACAGGAGTTAGCAAGTATTTATAGTACAGCAGATTTATTATTTAATCCAACATATGAAGACAATTATCCTACAGTAAATTTAGAAGCTATTGCATGTGGAACACCAGTATTAACTTATGATACTGGTGGCAGTAAGGAATTTATTAGGTTTATAGATAATAAAACTAATATTGATTATG
>CAJOQL010000083.1 GCA_905236935.1 uncultured Bacilli bacterium | reverse complement strand
GATAAAGAAGTAGTGTTAACTGCTATAAATAATAATTGTTATGCTTTTCAATATGTTAGTAAAGAACTTCAAAACGATAAAGAAATATTACAATATATTGAAAACGTTGAAAAAAATGATTTAATGGAAGATCCATTTAAAGACTTTGGATCAGAAATAGTTATAACAGATGATGATTTACCTTTCTAATCTGTTTTTTCTTGCCATTCCTTATTAATTGTGATATAGTAATTTTCATCTTAATTAAGGGGATTTTATATGGCAACTATTAATGAAGCAATTCGTATTTCTAAAAGAATATTATTATCTAATTTATTAACAAATGATTATAATCTAGCAATAACACCATTATTATCTGGTAAACATGGTATAGGTAAAAGTCAAGTACCTAAAAATATAGCTCAATCTTTAAATGGTACTTGTATTACAATTGAAGGTGGTACTTTAAAAGAAGGAGAAATAACTGGTATCCCATATCAATATAAAAATGAATATAATGAAATAGAATTTAAATTTTTACCATACTATGTTATTAAAAGAATCCAAGAAGCAGAAAAAATATTAAATAATGAAAATAATAGTGAATTATCTCTTGATAAGATACTTGAAGGAACAGAGAATTTCTATTCTAATAATGATTTAACATTTGAAGAAAAAATTAATGCTATTAAACTTAAAAAAGTAAAACCTGTTATCATTTTTTTTGATGAAATTAATAGAACTGATAATGCCGTTTTTAGAGAATTAATGAATATAATTCTAACAAGAACTGTAAATGGTTATAGATTGCCATGGTGGGTACTTATTATTGCTGCTATGAATCCATCTACTCAAAATAGTATCTATTCAACAAATGAAATGGATCCAGCTCAATTAGATAGATTTATTAAAATAAAAGTAAGAGATGATTCAACAGAATGGATTAATTATGCTCTAAAAAAAGATTTTGATGAAACAATAATTAATTTTATAGCTAATCATGAAAAAAACTTATCAGATAATAATAGTAATTTAGAAGATGAAGATATGCCAACTCCAAGTCCTCGTGGTTGGGAAATGATAAATTTAATATTATCTGGTAAAGATAAATTAGATGAATTCTTTAAAAAAGAAGAATTAACTAATAAAGATGATGATATTAGAACTATTATGTCTTCTAAATTAGGTGCTAGTGTTACTTCAATGTATTATACTAGTTTAAAAGATAAAAGTAAGATTGTTACTGCTAAAGATATCTTTAATTATGATAACAAAGATATAGATGATAAAATAGTAGCTATTATCAAAGAACAATCTACAGTTAGAAATTCAATTACATGTAAAAGTATATTAGATTATTTAGTTAATAATTTTGATAATTTAAAAAGTAATAATAATATAATAAAAAATAAACTTAAGATATTTATTGAATTAATAGATAAATCTAATAAATTATCTTTTTGTCAAAATTTAGTAGATTTAAAAACTATTAATAATAAAGAAATATATGATTATATATATGATATATTTGATGATAATATTCTAGAATTACTTGAATTTACTAATTATAATACAAGAAAAATAGAGGTTTCTAACTAATGGAAAAAGATATCTTATATTATATGACTTTAATGTATGATAATATTTTATTAGTAGAAGCAGATAAAACAAATAAAGATGCCTTAAATATTATTGAGGATTCTTTTAGACATATTTTTGAAGATATAAAATTATTTTTAATAAGTAAAAAAGATAGATATTATGGTTATTTTTTAATAAATATAAACTTAGAAATAAATTTTAAAAAAGATATTATTGCTGGTGTTAGTATTGATAGTAATCCATTTATTATAATTGTTAATCCCTTATTATTAGGAAAATATAAATTAAGAGAAATAATATATATTATATGTCATGAAATTGAACATTTAGTCTTTAATCATCCAACAGAAATGGTAAGAATGAATCCTAAAAAAAATAGTGATATTCATAAAAAATTAAATATTGCTATGGATGCAGCTGTTAATGATATGTTAAATGAATATATTAATAATGAAATAATGTTAATACCCAAAGATATTATTACTAGTAGAACTATTAGTGAATTGACTAAAAAAAATGTTGCTTATTGTCAAGACTATGCTTATTATTATGAATTGATTGGAAATATTGAAATTAATAATCAAAAAGAATTATTAATTAGTGAAATGTTTGAAAATAATATGAAAAGAAATCAAAGTGAACATAATAATAGTGATATAATCACTGCAAATGATAGTAATGGTAATAAAGATCATATATGGACAAATAGTGATGATTATCATGAAGTATCTGGAGAAATAAAAGAGTTTGTTAAAGAAGTATATGACGGTATACCAGAATTCAGTCGTGGACTATTACCAGCATATCAAATAGATGCTATAAATAAAATATTAGCACCTGCTAAAATAAAATGGCAAAATGTTTTAAAAAAGTATATTGGATTAATACCAATACCTTATAAAAAAACAAAAACAAGATTAAATCGTAGACAACCAGAAAGATTTGATATCAGTGGTCGAATTAATGATAGAACAATTAGAGTAGTAGTAGCAATAGATACATCAGGTTCAATGTCTAATAAAATGCTTGAATATATCTTTACAGAAATATTTGATATTTTAAAACATATTAAGTTTGAACTTACCGTTATTGAATGTGATGCTGATATAGGAAGAGTATATAAAGCTAAAAAAATTAGTGATATTAATATGGAAGTAACTGGTAGAGGTGGAACATCGTTTACTCCAGTAATTGAATATATTAATAAAAATAATTATCGTGATGCTCTCCTTATCTATTTTACCGATGGCTTTGGTGACGATGAAATACCTAAACCAAAAACATATCGTAATATTTGGGTAGTATTTAATGATATTAATAATTTATCAGTTAAAAATCCACATGGTATTGTAATACCTTTAGAATGTGATGATATTAATAATTGGTGGTAATATGAATAAAGATTTAGTAAGTTATTTGATAAAACATAAATTAATTGATGAATATGGAATAATAATAGATTGGATATTAGATGATAATAAATTTGATAATTTATATTGGAATCAAAGAAAAACAATAAAATTTACTAATCAATTTAAAAAGTATTGTAATATTCATAGTATTGATTATAAAAATAATGTTAAAAACATAATTGATAATGATACTATTCATATTTATATTATTGATAAACAAAATATTAAAGATGTAATAAGACATATAAGAAATGCTATTGCTCATAAAAAAGTTATTATTAATAAAAACAAAAATAAATATTATTTAAAAATAATATCATCATCAAGAAATAAAATAATGTCTAATATGTACATAGATTTAGAATTACTTAAATATTTATATAATACTTATAAATCTTTAAAAAAAGAAGTTAACGAAGTTGTATATAGTTAAGGTGATGTTATGCCAGAAGAAGTAAGAGAATTAGTATATAATGAAATAGATAAATATTATAAAAATCTATATGACTTATATGATATATATTATGATTGTGATGGTCAATTTTATAATGAATTTGAAGAACGATGTAATAATAAATCATTATTAAATATTATTAATAAATTTAATAATGAAAAAGAAATTAAGAAAATACTAATAAGTAATACATATGGATTGCTTGGAAACTTAATATATAAAGAATGTGTTAATAATTATGATAAAATATATAATTATGTATATAATTGTGAAAAAAATATGGTATTAAAAGAAATTAATGGAGAATCATGTTCTAGAGGAAATGTATATGCTTTTGAATTTTCTAATGAAGATATTAGAAATGATAAAGAAATAGTTATTGCTGGTTTATCTAATAATGTTCCAGATATCTTTATGCGTGTTAGTAATGAACTAAAGAATGATAGGGAAGTAGTTGACTGGATGCTTTCATGTAAAGCTGAAGATTTGATTTATGCTGATTATGATTTACAATGTGATAAAGAAATAATAAAAAAAGTAATTAAAGAACAACCTTATTTAGATTATATATGGATAGCTGCTGATGTAGATATTGATAAAGAACTCAAATATGAATTAGTTAATAAAGATTTTTATAATCTTGGTTCCTTGCTTGAATATTATGGCGATACTATTACTGATGATAAAGATATTGTATGTAACATTGTAAAAGAAAATGGATTAGCTTTAGAATATGCTAGTGCTAGATTAAAAGATGATGAAGAAGTAGCAATTGCTGCTATTAATAATAATCCGTTGGCTATAACATTTGTAAGTGAAAGATTATGTAATAATAAAGATATAGCATTGATGGCACTTTGTAAAAATATTAGTTTAATTAAATATATTAGTTATGAATTATTATTTGATAAAAATGTTTCTAAATTATTAAAAAATAATAAAGATTATATTATGTTAATAGAGCAAAATAGAGATTATATTCTGGAAAATATAAATAAAGAAGGACAATTATTAAAATGCTTAAGTAAAGAATTAAAAAATGATAAAGAAATTGTTATGACAGCAGTAAAAGAAAATGGATTAGCTTTAAAATATGCTAGTGCTAGATTAAAAGATGATGAAGAAGTAGTATTACTTGCTGTTAAAAATAATGGATATGCATTAGAGTATGCAAATGATAGGTTAAAAAATAATAAAGATGTTGCTATGCAAGCAGTATCAAACTTTGCATATGCATTAGAGTATGTAAGTGATGAACTAAAGGATGATCGAGATATTGTAATAAGAGCTATTGAAAAAGCACAACATCTTTGTTATCATGGCATACTTAAATATGTTAGTAAAAGACTTAGGAATGATAAAAAAATAGTAATAGAGGCCATCAAAATAGATCCATATTGCTTAAAATTTGCTAGTGATGAATTAAAAGATAACAGTATTTTTATGTTAGAAGTAATTAAAAAAGATTCATATTTTTTTAAATATGCTAGCGATTCTTTAAAGAATGATATCAATTTTGTTTTAAAATCTTTAGAATATAGTGGTCGTATTTTACAGTATTTGAGTGATGAATTAAAAGATAATCGGAGTATAGTATTAAAAGCTGTTAAAAAAAATGGTGATGCACTACAGTATGCTAGTGATAAACTAAAAAAAGATATTGAAATAGTAGACATAGCTATTAGTAAGTATAGTTTAGCAATTATCTATTTAGATACCGAATGGGATAATTATTATCATTTTTTAGAAAAAAGTATTAAAGAGAATCTTTTTGTTATTTTCTATATGAAAAATAAACTAAAAAATTATGAAGATTTATTACTAAATATGGTTACTCATAATCCAGAAGCAATAAATTGCCTTAGCTGGGAATATATTTATGACTATGACTTTATATTAAAAGTAATAAAAGAAAATCCAGAAGTAATTAAATATCTTGATGAAAAATATACTAAAAACTACAGTTTTGTATTAAAAGCAGTTAAAATTAATGGTAATGCTTTAATGTATTTTGCTAATCAATATAAAGATAATCCAACAATAGTTTTAGAGGCCATAAAACAAAATAAAAATGCTATTAAATATGCTAGTACTAAAATGCAAGAAATATTATTAAATTTACCATTTTAAGATATGATGCTAGAAAAAGTATAATATGTAAAGAAACAGATAAACTTTATAAAAAGAATATTTTCCTTTTAACATGAATTTCTTTTTAAGTAATTTAAATAATGAACAAAGAATATTGTTTTGGTGCATTAATTTTTGCTAGTGACAATATAATAAAAGATGAAGAATTTGTGTTAGTTGATGAAATAGAAACTTTATCATTTATTTCAGCAAATGATGTAATACTAGATTATTATTTATTATATAAGCATTAATGCTATAAAAAAATCATAAATTAGGAGGATTAACATGTCAATAAATGTATTATATAGATTCAAAATAAAAGATAAAAGGCCTAAACAATTATTGAAAAAATTAGTAAATGTGCAATATAAAAGAATAAATTTTGATTACATAAAAACAATGCCTAAAAAATTATTAAATGAAGGAACTTATGAAAGTTGGGCAACCCAAACTTTTGGCAGGTGCTATAATTTAGATTTACCACTTGAAACATCTATAAAAGATGATGAAATAACAATTGAAATATATGGAAATAAGATAGATTATAATTTAGGACCTTGGTTTGACAAGTTTAAAGATAATTTAGAAGTTTTTAGATTTGATGAGTATGATGATGTTGAAACTCTATTTAGTAATTATATTCACTATACCTATAAAAATAATAAAATGATTGCAAAAAAGCGATATGAAGAATTAGGAATAAAATTTAATGAAATATTAAAATTAAATAATAAACAGAAACTAATAGATTTCTTAATAATAGATGATTTTGATTATAAAGATTTTTATTTTGACTTTGATTTGGATTACTACAATACAATAGATTATGACGCAATAATAACTAATTTTATATCAGTGTATCCTATTTTTTATAAATGTTTAACTAATAAGTATTCTAATAATTTAATAATTATTAATAAAGTATTAAATAGTAATGCCAATTTATATAAATATTTAAATAAGAGTATGCAAGAGAAAAGAGATATTATTATAAAAACACTAATGTCTAAAAATAATTTGAATATACTTGATAAAGAAAAATTATATGAGACTATTTATAAAAAAATAAAAGAAAAATACCCTAATGATATGGAATTGATAAAGTTATTAATAAAGAATGATCCATTGTATTTTAAAGAATATATTAGTATATTTTATGATAATAAAGAAGTTGCTCTTAGTGCATTAGGTGTTAGCTATCACAGTTATGGTCTATTTGATTTATTATCTCCTAGATTAAAAAATGATTTGGATATAGCTAAAAAATGTTGCCAATATAATCCGTATAAAAATGGTGATAAAGATTTTAAAAAAATATATGCTGATAATAAAGAAATTGCATTATATGCTTTAGATTTTGTTGATAAAAATTCTTATAATTGTCTTCTTTATGACTTAAGTGATAGATTAAAAAATGATAGAGATGTTGTAATTAAATCTTTAAAAATTCAGCCTAAATCTTTTAGATTTATTAGTGATAGATTAAAAAATGATAAAGAAGTAGTATTAGCCGCTATAAAAGTTTATGGTAATAATTTACAATATGCTAGTGAAAGATATCAAAAAGATTCAAGATTAATTAAAATAGCTAGAGAGCAATTATTAAAATATAATAGACATGAAATATTTTTTTTAGATATGAAAAAGTTAATTGAAGAATACCAGTTAAAGAAATGTTTAACTGATGAAGATTTACCATCTTAATAATATTGAAAATAGAAGTATTTAAATAAATAAAGACAATTCTTACATCATCTTTATTTATTTTTTTCTTTCAGCAATTCTTCATACCCATCAAAGAACTTTCTAATATCAAAATTATATTTTTGTGATAAAAGAAATAGAGTATCAAGAGAAACACCTTTTTGAATATTAGGACTCTCAATATGAGAAAGATAACCTCTACTCATATTAATT
>CAJOQL010000082.1 GCA_905236935.1 uncultured Bacilli bacterium | reverse complement strand
TTTAATTGCAAAAGGAGTTTCACTATCTGGTACTATATCATTTGATATGATATCATTACCACCATCTATTACTATCTCCATATATCCTGATGATAAACTAATAGTACTTGTGCTTTCACTACCTACTATTCCAGATGTATAAAATGCATAAGTAACTCCTGCTAATATTAGTATTCCTCCTAATATTGATAGTAATATTATCGTTTTCTTTTTTTCCATACTTACCTCCTATTTTTTTGTTCTTCTTCATTAATAAATTGTTCTACAATATATACTAATTGAGCATTTATACTTCTTTTTTCTTTTTCAGCAATTTTTTTAAGTTTTTCCCATGTTTCTTCTGGTATTCTAATCTGACTATTTATCATAACTAACTCCCTTTTGAATTATTTCATTTTCATATACTTTAATATTACACTTTTATAGCAGGTAAATTCTAGATTTATTGTGTTGCTATTTTGTTACTATTAAGTAAGCTATTATTATATTAACACATATTGATATTTTTATGCTAAAAAAATCTTTTCTGTTAGATAAATAAAAAAAGCATTAGTTTTCACTAACACCTTTAATCTAAAATATTTTTAATTTTATCTTTAATTTCAGTAAGAGATTCTTCTTGTGGTTTTAAAACAAAAGCTTTAGCATTTCCTAGAGAATAACATACATCATAAGCATTATCTCCTTTTGCACTAATACTTTCAATTTTCCATTTAGTTTTACTATCAAGTTCATAATTAATAAGTTTAGTTATTGTTTTTTGATCAATATTAGTTATTAATCCTTTAGATAAATCCTTTAGTATTGTATTATACTTAGTTAATATAGATGAACTTACTGCTTTTTCAATAATAGCCTTAATTATTTTTTGTTGATGAGTACCTCTTGCAATATCTCCACCTTCAAATTGATGTCTATTTCGTGCATAAGCAAGAGCTTGTTCTCCATTTAATTTTATATTTTTTCCAGACTTGATATAAATAGTTTTATCATCCCATTCTCGCTTACTATTTTGCTCACATATATAGTTTATACCACAATCAACTCCTTCATTATATCTAAAATCTGGTTTATCAATATCTAAGGTAATACCTCCTAAATCATCTATAATCTTAATAAATGAAGTAAAATTAATTCTCATATAATAATTTACATCTATATCATATAAAAGTCCTAAAGATAAAGCAGATTCTTCTATTCCATAAATACCTGCATGTGTAAGTTTATCTTTAGCTTTTTTACTATATAAATCTAAATAATAATCTCTTGGTGTATTTATGAGTAGAATCTTTCCCTTATTAGGATTTATTACTGCTAAAATATTTACATCACTTCTCGCACTTTTATTAACTTTACCAGTTGCATCTACTCCACTAATATATAAAGCAAATGGCTTTTTAGTAACATCTACTGTTTTAAAATCACTATTATTCTTAACTAATACATCTAATGTAAATAATTCTTTTAAATCTTCTTTGTTTTCATCTAAATAAGCACTAATTATAGCTTCATTTATAAATAAACCATCTATTTCTTTATTCTTTATGGAATCTAATAACTTTTGAATAGTATTATATTCTTTCTTTTCATATTTAATTTTACGATTTAATTTATCTAAAGCTTTATTAATATTTTCATCTTCTTTTAAATAACCAATATTTTTATTATTTAATTCATTTATATTTTTAGTATTTTTATCTAAAACATAAATATTATAAGTATTAGTTCGATAACCTGTATCATATATATTATTTAAAAAATCTATAGTTCCAAAAGCATATATATTAATAAATATCTCAATTATAATAATTAATAAACTTATAAATAAATATATAATTTTAGTAATATTCTTCCTTGCATTATTAAGTTTATGAATTATAAATAATATAATTATCATAGTAACTAATAACACTATAAATAAATATGTTCTTGGTAATACATCAAAATGTAATACTACACAAAAACTAAATATTGTTATAATTAACAATATAATTGATATTATCTTAAAAAAATTACTTTTTTTCTTTTTTACTACTTTTTTCATATAATCATCCATTACTTATGATAACATAATAGCTAAAATAAAAGGCCTATTTATGTAAAAATAAGCCTTTATTTGACATTCTTTTTCTTAAAAAAGAATATCATAATAGGTAATACTATAACTAAATATAAATACCAGTAATTAAATCTAAATAAATAATTAAATATACATATAAATAAACCAAATAAAATATAAACTAAAAATAATATTTTATTATTAGTTTTATTAATAAAATATGCAAGTAATGCATAAGCTATTCCAAGTGAAAGTAAAGAATATCTCATAATATTTACAATATTATTACTTTTATTAGTTTGCTCTAACCTTTCATCTTCAATTTTTAATATTTCATCTAAAGCATCAATATTACTTCTATTTAAAAACATATCTACTCCAACTTGTTCTTGAGGAAGTGTCATTCTAAAGTTAATTACATCTCCTACTTCTGTAAATACAGCATAAATGCCAGCTTTATTACCATTTGTATCAATTAATTCTTGAACTTTTCCACTTTGATTACCATGCATCCATACATGATATAATTCACTTTGAGTTTGATATGGAATAGTTACTCTTAAAACTGTTTCTTTAGCATTATATTTTAAATTTTTAAATGAATAGTTTATCTCTTTAACATCATTATGTTTAACTACAACATTTGTAATTACATAATTAATATAAAATGCTATTTTTTTATTTTTAACTGGATAATTTACTTTTAATAAACCAGTTCCATCATTATTATCATCATAAGAGTATGTATTATCTTTAGGATTTGTAATATCAAATACTGGAAAAAATTCTTTTACATTCTCTTCAAAAGAATTAAAATCAATTTTATCAGTTACTTCAAAAATACCTACACTTGTTACTGATAAACTTTGTCCATTATAAATAATACCATTATCTAGGTCAACTTCATCTCCTACTTTAAAATGCTTATCACCAAAACTATAATAATTTAGTTTACGAGTGAAAAAATCTGCCTCACCCTCTACTATAATTAATTCTTTAACATTAAGTCCGCCACCTATTTCAATATCTGCATCTATATAATGACTACTTACCTTTAAATCAGCATTAACCATTAAAGGAAATAGCATTACAATAAATAATAATAACTTCTTCATTTTAAACCACCTAATAACTATGATAACATTTATGTTTTTTGATGTAAAGCACGAAAAATAAAATAAATTCCTAAAAATATTAATAATGTCTCATAATGAGTAAAAGTATATAATAAATAATCAAACATAGTTTTATTTAAAACTAACATATTTAAATGAATAATCCAAAACATTAAAGAATAACTACATAACATAATTCCACATATTAATTTTATCATATTATATTTTATGATTTTAAATAAAGAAAAAAGAACTATTTAACAATAATTCTTATCTTATTGAGTTAAATTATGTTGAAGTTTTTTTAATGCTTGTAAAAACTCTTCTTCTTTATCATAATTCATTAATTTAACTTCTAATTTAGGTTCTGGAATTTTAATTTCACTAGTATTAGATAAATCAAATTTTTTTACCTTTAATTCAGGAATTTCATATTCATATTCATCATCATAATTAAATTGTAAATTAGTTTTAGTTTTAATTAGTTCATCATAACTAATTATAGCATTATTTTCTTGTTCTTCTTCATAACTAGTTAGTTTTACTGCTTCTGGTTTATAATTCTTTTCAATATCTTTGGTTACTGCTTCAAGATCAAAAGAATCTTTTTTCATAGGTAAATCTAAATTTAATAAATCATCTTCTAAATTACCTTCTTCATCTGAACACTTAATTAAATAAATAATATAAATAAATAATACTATTAAAAGAAAAGTCCCAATAAAGAAGAAATAATCTCCCATACTTAACGAATAAACAAATCCAAACATATTTTCAATCATATTTTTCATATTTCCTTCAACATCCTTCTATTATAATTCCAAAACCTATCCTATTGCAATTATTGCTATCATACCTATAAAATTATTTAAAGCATGGACAATAATAGGTATCCATATATTATCAGTTTCTACATAAACATAAGCTAAATATACTCCCATAGTAACGTAAACAACTGAATATATTAACGCTACTGTTAAACTTAAATCAGTAGGAAAAACATGCATAAACCCAAATACTAACCCTGATATTATTATAAATAAATATTTATTATTAATAATCTTTCTTAATGATAATCTAAATATTCCCTCTTCTACAATTGGTGCTAAAATAGAAGCTGATATTACCATTATAATTGGTGCAGCAGATGTTAAATTAATAATAATATTTTGATTTTCACTTTCACCAATTTCTACACCTACTATAAATCCTAAAATTGTTGTAACTAAAGATGATACAATCTTTACAGCCATAAATAAAGCAAAGTATTTTAATATATCTGATATATAACTTTTAAAACCACTTTTAAGTTCTTTAAAGTCTGCTCTAAAATAACATCGATACAGGACATATATTACTAAAGCATAAATAAGTTCTATTAAACATTCGTAATAATTTAAATCTTTAGCATCAAATAACTTAGGTTTTATTCCGATACTAATTAAAAGAATACTTATTGCTGTTCCACCTAAGAAAAACATTAAAAATACAATAATAAATTTAATAAAATTTCTTTTTCTCATGCTTAACTCCTTTATAATAATTTAGCTGCTATAAGTGCAGAAAATAATTCATAAAATATAAATGTTATTATACTAAATGCAATATTAGAGTTCTTTTTATAAATAAATGATAATAAAACAAATAATATAAATTCATCTATTACATTTATAAAAACATAACCAACTTCTCCACCAATTAATAATCCTTCATATATAGCATAAGATAAACCAGATATTATTCCCCCAGCCTTACTACAAATTAAATTATTTACTCCTAAAACAAATATTGTTACTTTAACAAAAGGAATTATTATCATATCAACCATTAATTTAACTATTAGATTAAAATCAAATGATTCATTAAAGATATTTATAAAATTTAATCCTGTATAATTCATATTTATATTATTAGCAACAAGCTTAATAATATAATTGGCTATCATCATAGCTATAAATATAACAATATAAGAAATTAAAGTGTAAAGTAAATTACTTCCAAGTTTACTTTGATACTTACTAAATGCACTTTTAATTTCTGCATTATAGATAATAAATATTAGAACAAATTCAATAAGGTATATTATAACTCTTATAAAGGTATTATTATCAAGTGTTATTCCAATAAAATCTAAGGTTTTAAAGAAATATTCTTCAATAAAAACTACTATTAAAATACTTAAAAATAATTTAACAAAATTGATAAAAAATTCTTTCATAATATTTACACCTACAATAAATATTATAAAGCAAGCATGTAAACTTTACTAGATTATTTTGTAAATTATTTGTAAGTTTACAGCATTTTATACATTTACAATTTCATTCTTTTTTATTAAATATATTTTTTTACTTTTATAAAAGGCATAAAATACATCTTTAACATCTACATTTTGTTTTTTTAAATACATATTTAACCATAATTTACTTTTTCTAATTTCCTTTAAAGTTTTACTTTGAATAGTACCATCAATAATAAGAGCAATTGGATATGATGAATTGGTTTTTAATATATTATATTTAAAAATACTAAGTTTACCATTAGTTTCTAAAAATGCATATTCTATCTCTTCTAAAGATTTAATACCATTACTTCTTATACTAATTAATAAATCATCTAAACTATATCTTTGCTTAACCATTTCTTTATAATTTATAACTCCATGATTTATTATTATACTAGGTTTCCCAGCAAGCATAGTTCTAATTCTTCTAGATTTTAAAGTAATAAAAGCTAAAATCATTTCAACTATTACTAATAAGGATATAGGAATAATTGTAATAAAAATAGATTTATCAATATTTTCTATACTTATAGCAACTAATTCTGCAATTAATATTGATACTATTAAATCTATTACGCCTAATTGTCCCACTTCTCTTTTTCCCATTAAACGATATGCTAGTGTAACAAAAAAATAAAAGAATACTGTTCTAAAAGCCGTAATTAATAGTTCCATAATATCACCATTATTATAATGGATTAAACTTTATATTTTTAATCAATGCATTAAATGATAACGTTTTGTTAATTAATTATTTTACTAAAGATGTAATGAAAATGGCATATTATCCGTATTTGTTTTTTTATTATCCTCATTTAAATTATTACTTAATGAAAATTTAAATAAGTTTGCAATATCAAATATTTCTAAAGCTAAATTAGATTCACCAATTTTTTCATAACAAAGACCTAATTTATGATATAGACTGGCTCTATTTAAAGGATTAATATTAGTAAGTAATAAATATTCTTTAATACAAGAAATACAAGTTTCAAATTTTTCTTCATTATATTTTTTATTTATTTTTTGACGTAAATTATTAAAACTAATTGCTACAGAAGAATATTTTTTTCTTTCAATAATTACTTTATCTTGAATTATATAATATTTAAATTCTAAAATATATGCTAGTTTTTTTAATATAGACTCTTTAATATTTTTAGGTATTACATATGAAACCTGATCTTCTCTAATTAATCTAGTTATTAAATCTAAAAAATCATAATAAATATCATCATATTCTCGTTTACTTAAATAATTTTCTAATAAAAGTAGACTTATATGATTAAATTTATCACTTTCACTTTTATTATTTAAAATATTAAACAATATAGCTATTTTTTTATATAAATATGATGAAAAATATTTATCTCCAAATCTTGATATTAATATTTCTAATTCATCTAAACATTTATCAAACTCTCCATTATAAAATACTTCATTAAATCTAATATATGCTGTCATATAAGTATTCTTAGAAGATATATTATTAGAAAAAATAATTACTTGAGGTAATATAGTCCCCACTTTTTTATATGCTAAATTAGGATAATTCATATTAATTTGAGAAATTAACTTTTCTTCATCTTCTTTAATCATCGGTCTTACTAACTCAATAAAAGATTCTTTATTTTTAAATTTATCACTCAATATTTGCAAATAATCATTTATTTCACTCATATTAACAATCCCCAAACTATTAATTATTATAAATATTTTTAAAAAAATGTAAAGAAAAAACAACTTTTTAAGTTGTTGTAAACATCATTAATATAGATACGACTAATAAAATCATAATTCCAGCTCCAGTACAAACAAGCATAACCATAGTTTTACTTTCCATTTTATCTAATCTATCTTTATATCTTGAATCTCTTGCTTTTTGTTGTAAATTTGAAATATTTCTTGAAAAAGTTAATAACTGTTCTTGTTTTCTTTCTTGACTTCCTAAACTTAAACGATATAAAAGTCTCATCATACGCATTGAATCTCTTACAGGATAATCTCTTGCAAATGCCATATAAGGTTCAATTGAACTATCTCCAGCATTTATTTTCTCAATAAGTTCCTTTAAACCTGTTTTAAAAATCTCTGGTGCCTCACTAATTGATTTTCCAAGTGCTACTGGTACTGTATAATGTTGAACTAATATTTCTAAGTTTTTTAAGTAATATGGAAGCAATATATCAATTTCATGTAAATGAGTTTTATAATGTCTCTTTAATTGTAAATAAGATAATTTATAAACTCCATAACCAGCTAATATAGCAAATATAATATTTAAATAATTTAAATCCGCAATAAATACAATCATCATAACTAAGATTGTAATCATACCATTTCTAAGTCTTATATTAAATAAAGCTTGAAGATCAATTGAATCACCATATTTAGCCTTAGCATAAAAATCAAAATCATCTTCTTTTAAATGCATAAATATATCTTGATAATCATTAACAAATTTATTAACACTTAAACTACCATTATATTGTAATATAAAGAATAAAACTAATCCTAGAATAATAACCTCAACAAACATTATTATTCACCTCCAGTATTCTCATTATAGTATTTTTCTCCATCAATTAAGAAGAAAGAATTTAATATAATGATTGCATGTAAGATTAATTTTACATACCATTCGTCTATCATTTTAATATAATTATCACGTCCAAGTAAAAACTGAGTAAGCATAACTAATAAGTAAAGAGCTAAACCAAAGGTAATAAACTTTTTATGAAACGCTGCACGATCCATTTTATCACGATATACTCCTTCAACTAGCATATCGATATCTAATAGCATATTTTCTAAAGATTCACCAGAATCCTTAGATCCTTCCTTTGTAATTTGTAAGAATAATTGATGCATATTTTTTACCATATAATAAGGATATTTTTTATTGAAAAAATCAATTGATTCTTCAACCGTACCATTATAATAACTCATTTTAATCATCTTATTTACATCACTTAGAACAGGATCTTCTAATACTCCAGAATCTCTAACTCCTTCAAGAGCCTTTACAAAACTCTGTGTTGTATTAAATTCCATAATAACATTCGTAGTATATACTTGAATTTGTTCAAATATAAATTCACTATAAATTCTTTGACATCTTAAATAAGCTAAATACGGAATAAATGCTACCGCTACTAAAGCATAAAAAATTGCCCAAATTATATTGTAAAAATAAAGATAAGCAATTCCAGCTCCAGCAATGCTAAATATAACAACTTGAACTACATATTCTTTTGCTGTATACTCTTCCCCTAATTGAATAGATTTTTCTCTTACAGTTTTAAATGTATAAGGAGCATAACGGTCATACAAATTACCTATTTCTTTGGTAATAAATTCATAAACATTACCACCTGCATTTTTACGATATAAAATTACAAATACCGCAATTAATATAAGTAATACTAATTCCATATTAAATGCTCCTTTCTTATTTGCTTTCTACTTCAATTTTATCGTTTTTATCACCATTATTAATATATCCTAATCTAAATGTATCTTGTGGAAGTATTACTCCTTGCAATTCTAAATATTCAAGTAAATATTTAGAAGGATTTTTTAAAGTTAATTTACCTTCAACTGTCTTACGATAGATAATATTGGAACATGGATTATTATTCTCATCTACATAAAACTCACATACTTCCATGATTTCTCTTTGAAATCTACCTAAAGCTTTACTCATATATCCTTTAACACATATTCCAATTTGAACATATCTATGAACAGTTGCTAAAAATTGTCCTACATCTTGATTAGTTTCCAAAAGTGAATACATACGCATTGGAATACTTGAAGCTTTATCAGCATGAATAGTTGATAAAATATTATGACCAGATGATATTGAATTTCTAACAGCCATAACAGCTTCTGCTGAACGAACCTCAGATAGTAAAATCCACTTTGGGTTTTGACGCATACAAGTAACTAAAACATCAGAATAAGAAGCAATATTATTAGTTTTAACTGCTACAATATCTCTCATTGGGAAAATTCTATCTAAATGAAGTTCTAAGGTATCTTCTATAGTTATTATTTTTTCATTATCTTTCGTATGACTTGCTAAATACTTTACTAATTCAGTTTTACCTGAACCAGTTTCTCCAGCTACAATTATATTGCAGTGTCCTTCTACACATTTCATTAAAAAGTCATGAATTTGAAGATTACAATACTTTTCGTCTAATAGTTTAGCTTTATTTAAACGTATTTTAGCTGGCGTTTTACGAATAACACAACTTATTCCATTAGTTGATATTGAATCATGAATAAAATTTAAACGTAACTCCGCACTTTCAGCATCTAAGAATGGATGAGCCATATTAAATGTTTTACCCATAACATTAGAACATTGAAATGCTAATTTTTCCATTAATGGATTATTAATTTCTGGTCTTTCTACTTTATATACACCTTTATCTAACGTTTTGAGATATACATTACCACCATTACTATAAGAAATATCTGTTACATTATCATCATCTAAAAATTCTTTTAAGGGTCCAAAATCTAATTGTGAAAATAAATTATCGTTCATAAAATACCCCTTTTAATTAACTATTTAGACACTCTAAATCTATCGCACTAGATGATACACTATATTCTAAATTTGCTTTTGAATTAATTAAATCAATTATTTGTTGACTAGCAACTTGAGTTGCAGAATGATTTTCAGTATATTCTTTATTTCTTGGTACAGGGAAAATTGTAAATACCCCAGTTAATCTTGCTCTTGTTAAAAGTAAAAACATATCATTTGGTACAGAGAATATTAATTCAGCTGGATCTCCTGTAGATGCAGATGAGAATACAGAAATTCCTCTGGCATCTCTAACATCACGAACCTTAATACTTTCAATTAATTTTGCTACAATTGCAAGTCCTCTATCATCAGTTCCAGATACAAATAAATCAATATAATCATCTGGCATAATAGCATTAGCATATGTTGAATGTAGGGTAACTGGTAAACTAAATAATGTATGACATTTTTCAATATTTTCTGTTATATAGTTTGGTCTTTGTTCTGCTGCCATTAATTGAGAACTATAAAATAAACTTCCAGCAGGAATTTTAGTATCATATGACACATATTTTCCTATTACTTGCATTTGACTTGTAACTAGTTCAGGAGTTTGATTTACCATACTTTTACTAACCTTAATACTACCAACTTGTTCTCTTGTAATTAATGTATTACCTGCTATTTCTGTTTTAGCAAAAGGTACAGTTTGTGGTTCAACTGCTTGTTTTACTCTCCAACTATAACCAACATAAAGAACAATAATACCTAAAATAACTCCTATAATTGTTACCGTATTTTTATTTCCTAAAAATCTTTTCAATGAAATTGCTATATTTCCCATTCTTATTCCTCCTATTATCAATTAAAATTATAACAAAATTAATATCACTTTTCAATAGAAATACAATAAATAGCTCTCGCAATAAAATTATACTGCACATAAAAACAATCCTTATTATCTAGGATTGCTTAACTATTATTATAGATACTTTATTTAGCACTAAAATATGTATGTCCATTTTCTAAAGTTTTATTATTAATTTTAAATAATTCACTAACACATACAATCGTATATCCTTGTTCATAATAATATGGAACTAATTCTTTTATTGCTTCATAAGTACTTTCATACAAATCGTGAAATAATACAATATCTCCTCCTTTTGTATGTGACTTTACTAATGATACAATTTTATCCTTATTACGACTTTCCCAGTCTCTTGAATCAACACTCCATTTAATAATAGGTACATCTATTAAATTTCTTACAGATTCTTTTGCATTTCCATATGGTGGTCTTAGAAGTGGAAAATCATACCCAGTTATTTCTTTGAATGTGTCATTATTGCCATAAACTTTTTCTTTAACTTTTTCTGCTGATAAAGTATTTAAATTCGAATGATCAGTTGTATGATTGCCAATTTCAAATCCTCTATTTAATACTTCTTTAACTGTATCTGTTCTACTTTTCATCATATATCCTACTTCAAAAAAAGTAGCTTTAGCCCCATACTCATCAAATACATCCATAATTAATGAAGTATATTTACTAGGCCCATCATCAAATGTAAATGATATTACTTTATCTGGAGTAATAACTCTTGTAGTAGTTGTCGTAGTGGTAGTAGTTAATTTTTTAGTATAATCAGTAATTTTATTATAATCAATTTTTAATATATCACTTAATTCATTATAATTAACTAACATACGTTTAAACATAATAGTATCATTTTCTTTTGTTATAACAATAGTTACAAAATTGTCTTTTTCTAAAAAATAAATGTACCTTGCATTATTATAATCTTCTATTACTATATTATTATTATCTGCATATATTTTTAAATATTCTTTTAGTTTATTTTCATCATTTATAATACTATCTATATTAACTAAATTACCATCTATATCATAAATTAGATAATCATAATCAATAACTTTTTTATCCTTACTTTTAGAAAATAATATACTCTTATAACCATCAATTATATTAATTTCATAATTTATTTCATCAAATAGATTACTATTAATATTCTTATAATACTTTTCTATTGAATCATTTATTTTTTTATTTTTAAAATAAGGGTAATTTATCTTAATATTATTTTCTTTTCTGGTTTTATTATAATAATCACCTTTATTATTAAAAGTATTTAATAGATTTAATAGCAAAAGAAATAATACTAGTATTAATAATCCCACTAAAAAACTTATATATTTTCTACTACGACTCTTCATTTTTAACACCTTATATTTATTATACAACTTTTTTAAAATTTAAAAATATAAAAATATTACTTTTAACTATTATTTACAAAAATAATATGGACATTTTACTATCCATATTAAATAATCATAACATTAAACTTTTTATAGTCTTATCTGATAAACCAGTAACTCTTTTGATAATATCAATAGATATTTTTTCTTTTAAAAGATTTTTTGCTATTTCTAATGCTTTTTGCTTATTGCCTTCTTGCAAACCTTGCCTATGTCCTTCTTGCAAACCTTGCCTATGTCCTTCTCGCAAACCTTGCTTATGTCCTTCTTGCAAACCTTGCTTATGTCCTTCTTGCAAACCTTTTTGTTTCTTCTCTTCTAATTCTTCTAAATACCCTTCCATCATCATCGCATCCATAGCTTTTGCCTCTTCTTCAGTAAATATCATCTGAAAATCTTCCATTATTATCATGACCTCCTTTACTATTTTTTCTCTTTTACTTTCAGTAACACATTTTTCTAGTATATTATTAAGATTTATTATATTATCTGCCTTAAAACATGCTAACAAATATTCCTTTTTATTTGTTTTTCTTTCTTCAGTATATAGTAACTTTTTTAAACTTTCAAGATTAATTTCTACTATTTTAACATTACCAACATATTCTTGATAATTATCAACATATAAACTTTTAACTTCCCTATAACACTTTCCTCCATTATTAGCATTAATATTTATTTGATATATTTTATAATTCATTAAGCTATTATTCTTATTCCCACTTTTCAATAATGTTGTTATTAATTTACAAAAATAAATATAATTTCTGCTTTTTACTTTAGTAAAACTCATATTATTAAATTCTAAATTTACTATTACATTATCATTTAAAAGCACAATAAAATCTACTGTCTTTAAATATTCTTTTAAGCTTGATGGTGGCAACATAGTATTTAACATTTTAAGCTTAGTTTTATTTATATCTAATTTCAAATCTAAAATGCTTATTATAAGTTCCTTAAGCAAATCTATATTTCGATAAAAAAATACTTTCAAAAATTTATCATTGGTTAATATTAATTTTGGATGTTTTTTATTAAATTCTTCTATTTTTTCTTCATATATCGTTTTTACCATAAACCTCCTTAGTTATCATATTTTTTTAATAAAACATTTTATCTTCACATATTTTTTTGTCACTCTCCCTCTATTATTTTTATTACCTAAAAAAGTCTAATTTCCTTTTTATTTTTTATAATTTATACATTAACTTTACATTTTCCCTAAAAATAAAAATTTGTAAGATTTGCTTACAAATTTTGGTCTATCAAAATATTATCTTTTATCATCAATATATTCTTCTATTTCTTTAATAGTTTTCCTAAAATCATTAAAATTAACATTAAACCACTTTATATTCATCTGATTATTAAACCAAGTATATTGTCTTTTAGCATAATGTCTACTTCTTTTCTTAATTAATTCTCGAGCTTCATCTAAAGAAATCTTCCCATCAAAATAATCATACAATTCCTTATAACCAATTCCTGTACTTATAGCTTTACCATATATCTTTCTATCATAAAGACTTTTAACCTCTTCTAAAAGTCCTTCTTCAAACATTTTATCAACTCTTAAATTAATATTATCATATAAAGTAGCTCTATCAGTAGTAAGCCCAATAAAAATAGCATCATATAAAAGATTATTTCCATTATTTGAAGTGCCTTCTTTATTTAATAATCTTACTAATCTTTTACGATTATTAATATGAACATCTATATTTGGATATCTTTCTTTTACCTTTAAAAATAATTCTTCATTAGATAATTCTTCAAATAAATTATTATTATTTTCTTCCTTAAATTCATAATCATAAAGTGCAGCTTTAATATACAAACCTGTTCCACCTACTATAATTATATTTTTATTTTTATAATCATTTAATAATTTTCTTAAATCTTTCTGATAATCATAAACAGTATACATTTCTGTAGGGCTTACTATATCAAATAGTAAATGAGGAATATTCTCTTTTTCTTCTTCTTTTATTTTAGCCGTACCGACATTTAAATCTTTATATACTTGCATAGAATCAGCGTTAATAACTATTCCATCATACTTCTTAGCAAGCTCGATACTCATTTTTGTTTTTCCTACTCCTGTTGGACCAGTTATTACAATAATCATAAACCCTCCTTGTTTTTTAAGTTAAAGATAAAATTAAATCCTCAGGTAAATTTGTTATTTTAGAAATTATATCAATTGGAACATTTTTTAAAATTAATTCTTCAATTTCTTCCATATTATTTTCTTTCCAAATACTCCTTACTTACATCAATTCTTTTATTTAGCAATTTAACAAATTCTTCTGGATATTTTCTTTTGGCCTTATTTTTTAAATCTATTAATAATTTATTATCATCATTAATAAATTCATTTTCTTGAACACTTATTATTTTTAGAATAATATCTTTAATATCATTATTTAATATGCTAATTGTGATATTTTCTTTATGTTTTTTATTATAAACTGTAATTCCATCAAAATACATTAAAACATTACCAAATAATCTTACTATTACTTTAACTCCAATATAATTAAAAGATTCTTTATCACTTTGATCAAAAGTTAAAATAAAATTATCTTCTTTTTCATCATCAAATAAATAAAAACTTATCGTATCATTATCAATAACAATATTTAAAGAACTTCCTTCATGAAAAAATAAATAATTATCATAAATCTTTATTAATTCATTTATTCTATCCCATATATAACTTATTTTCTTTTTCATTAGTTCATAACCCTCTTAAACATTTTTTCTAACTCATATTTTGAAAATGAAATAATAGCCGGTCTTCCATGTGCACAATTATAAGGATTATCACATTTAACTAGTTTTTTTAAAATACTATCAGCTTCTTCCATTGTAATATTTTCATTACCCTTAACACTCATCTTACAAGCAACAGTAGCTGCAAATCTATCTCTAAATCTTACTTCAGAAAAATCCTTTGGATAACTAATTATTTCTTCAATTAAAGATTTTATATCAACTTCATGATATCCTTCTAATAACCAAGTAGGATGTGATTTTATTAAAATTGTATTAATCCCAAATTCATCAACTTTAAAACCTAAATTATTAATCTCTACTTTATGTTCTTGATATTTTAAATAATCACTTGGAGAAAGTTCAATACTAACAGGAATTAACATATCAATATAACTTTTTTCTTCATTTTCTAAAGACTTTAAAACCTTTTCATAATTAACTCTTTCTTCCGCTGCATGTTGATCAATTAAATACATATTATCATCATTTTGAGCTACTATATAAGTTCCCATAACATGTCCACAAGGATATAACTCTAAAGCTTTAACCTCTTCATTTTTTTCATCTATTTTAAAGTCCATTGCTTCTTGTACTATTTCTTCTTTATTATCATTATAATTTATTAATTCATCATTTATAACTAATTCTTTTTCTGGAATAATAAAACTATTATTAGTATATTCTTTTTTTATGGTTATTTCATTATTACTAACCGGACTTTTTACCTCAACTTTGGGAATTAGTAAAGATTTATATAGAGCATCTTTAATTGTATTTAAAACTAATGTTTTTAAAGCATCCATTTTACTAAATTTAATATCTTGTTTAGTTGGATGAATATTAACATCAATAAGAGTTGGATCTGTATCTATTTTTAAAACTACAATAGGAAATTTAATATCTGGTTTATAAGTATAATATGCCTCATTAATAACTCTATTTAAATCATTATTTCTAACAACTCTACCATTTACAATAGTTATCATAAACTGACGATTAGATTTTAAAATACTTGGCTTACAAATATACCCACTTAAATCATAATCATCATTGCTTCCTTTTATTTCAACCATATTTTTACTTATATCACTACCAAATATTTCATATATAACTTTAAGTAAATTACCACTGCCAGTAGTTTTAATTATTTCATTATCATTATTTGATAAAGTAAAAGCAATACTCGGATAAGATAAAGATAATCTTTCAATAAAGCTTACTGTACTTGCTAGTTCACTTTGTTCACTTTTTAAATATTTATATCTAGCAGGAGTATTATAAAATAAATCTTTAATAGTAATTATCGTACCTTTTCTTAAATCACTTTTTTCATGTTTAATTAACTTACCACCATGAATTTCTACTAAAGATCCACTCTTACCATCACTAGTTTTAAGCACTACTTTAGAAACACTTGCAATAGAAGGAAGTGCTTCTCCACGAAAACCTAAAGTATTAATAAAAAATAAATCTTCTAATCTTTTAATCTTACTAGTAGCATGTCTCCCAAAAGCATTTAATGAATCTTCTTCATCCATGCCATAGCCATCATCAATTACTTTAATTTCCTTAAGGCCTGCATCTATTAATTTAATTTCAATATTCTTACTTTCAGCATCAATACTATTTTCAACTAATTCTTTAACAACATTTGCTATTTTTTCTACTACTTCACCAGCTGCTATCTTATTAGATAAATCTTCACTCATTATTTGTATTCTACTCATGTTTTCCTCCAAAGATGCTATTTCTAATTTCAATGCTATTCATATTTATATTAGTTCTAATTTGAACTGCATTTTTAATACTAATAAATCCTTCATTTTTAATTATTAAATCAGTATTTTCATTAACATTTATTATATTATTTAATTCTAATTCTTTATAATATTTTTTAGCATTTATTACTTTATTCATATAGATTGTAACAATCGCATTTTTACTAAAATAAAAATAATAATCATTAATTTTTAAAACTTCATTTTCTTTCATCTGATAAATTTTAGGATTAATTAAAACATTTTTTACGCTTTCTCCATCAAATAATACAAAACCAGGAGAATCTATAACCGTTAAATTATCAGATAGTTTTAACCTTAAAAAATCTAAAGTTGTATTTGAAGTATTACTTGTTGTAGTTTTATTTAAATTTGAATCTAAATAATCCATCATTTTATTTATTAAAGAACTTTTTCCCGCATTAGTTTCTCCTAA
Organism: uncultured Bacilli bacterium; assembly: GCA_905236935.1. The sequence goes on along the minus strand of CAJOQL010000082.1, from coordinate 18,045 downwards.
AATATAAACTTCCCTAATTTTCTTATAATAAAAATAATTAATAAGTTCATTTATACCATAACCAGTTTTACTACTAATGACTTTAATATCTTCATTTATATTATAAATCTTCTTTAATGAATCAATAACTTTTGTAAATATTACGTCTTTAGGAATAATATCACTTTTACTAATTACAAGTATTTTAGGTACTTTTATTCTTTTAAATATCTTAATAATATCTTCATTTAAAGTTATTAAATCAGTTAAAAATAAAACATATTTAGCATTTTTATTAACATTATTAATTATTGAATTAACCTCTTTAGGAACATTTAATTCTATATTTTTACCATAATGTATAATTTTAAAACATCTTTGACAATATACATTTTCATCATATTTTTCTTTTGGAATATATCCCTCTTCATTAGAATTATCAAATTGTAATTTAGCTCCACAACCAAAACATATTTTATTCATAATATTTTCCCTTCTTTAATAACTCATTTTTATATAATTTATTATAAATAAAAGGCTCTACTAAACGATTTAATTTTGTTAAAGCAAAATCTGTTGTTCCGATAGGATTTACTAAAATGCTTAAATAATCCATTCTATTAGCTCCCCAAATATCTGTAAGAAGTTGATCTCCTATTGATGCTATCTGATTAGGTTTTAATTTATAAATTTTCATTATCTTTAAATATTTATTTTTTAAAGGTTTAAATGCTAAATAAGCAGAATCTACCCCTAAAATATCTTTAAAAGGCTCTACTCTTTTTTTAGGACTATTACTTACAATTAGAATTTTAAATTTCATTTCTTTTAAATCTTCAATTAAATCCCTAATTTTCTTATTAGGCTTTTTTAAATTAATTGGCGCAATAGTATTATCTAAATCAAATATTAAACATTTAATTCCATTCTTTTTTAACTTTTTATAATCAATATCATAGATACTTTTTTGATATATATCAGGAACAAATTTATTTAACATAATTACCACCTACTAATAAAAATTATATCAAAATTATTAGTAATTATAAACTTATAATTTTAGTTTCTATATAGTATTAAATAATTATTTAAAAATTATATTTTTACTTCAAAATATTTACTTTAATAGCATAAAATTATTTAAAGGAGGTTTATGTTAACTTGGTTTTTAGCACTTATTAAAGGCTTAATGTTTTTTACTGGCTCATATTCTAATACAGTTTTTCCAGAGGCTTTATCTAAAGAAGAAGAAGAAAAAGCAGTTAGTGCTATGCTTATGGGAGATAAAGATGCTAGAGGAAAACTAATTGAACACAATTTAAGATTAGTTGCTCATATTGTTAAAAAATATGAAACTCGTGAATATGACTCTGATGATTTAATTAGTATTGGTACTATTGGATTAGTTAAAGGAATTGATTCATTTAGACCTAATAAAAAAACTAGACTCACTACTTATGCAGCAAGATGTATTGAAAATGAGATATTAATGCATTTTAGAAGTAATAAAAAACATTTAAACAATGTAAGTTTAAATGATTCTATCGGACTTGATAAAGATGGTAATGAAATAACACTAATTGATGTATTAGTAAGTGAAAATAAAGATATTAATGAAGAAATAAATCTACAAAATAATATTGAACTTCTACTTAAATATTTAAATTTATTAACTAAAAGAGAAAAAGATATAATAATTAAAAGATATGGCTTATTTGATCATAAAGAGCAAACACAAAAAGAAATAGCTAAAGAACTAAAAATATCTCGTAGTTATGTTTCAAGAATTGAAAAAAGAGCTTTAACTAAGATATTAAAAGAGTTTATAAAAAATAAAAGTACTCTTTAACTTTTTATATACTGAAATATTCTTCAGCGTATAGTTGTTAAAATGAAGTTAAGGAGTGAAATAATGGAAAACAGAGATGATCAAAAATATATTTATAGTTTAGTTGCTTCAAGAATTAAAGCATTTAGAAAATATCGTGGAATTACTCAAGAAAAACTTGCAGATATGACTACTTTTTCTAAAGGATTTATCGGTAATATTGAAAGTACAAGAACTGATCAAACATTTAGTTTAGCAGTTTTATATTCTTTTGCTAGAGCTTTAGATATTCCAATGGAATTATTTGTTAAAGAAAACATTGATGATGAACTTAAAAAACTAAAAATAAATTTAGACGATGTCAAAATTAAAAGAAGTACTCACAAAGATTAGAGTACTTTTTAATTTATATCAATATGATCTATTTCATCTACCATTTCAAGTTGACTTTCTAAGATTGATTTTAGTCTTCTTTTAAATGCAATAATATTTCTTTTTAATTTAAGGTTTTCATTTTGAGTATTTTCTGCCTCTATTAAGGCTTCATTAACAATTCTAGAAGCATTTTTCTTAGCTTCATTAATAATTCTAGTTCCTTCATCACTAGCCATTCTACGCATTTGACTAGAAGTATCTTCTGCCATAAGGATTGCTTTATTTAAAGTATCTTCTAAGCTTTTATATTTTTCTAAGTCACTTTTTAATCTTTCTATTTCTAAGTCTTTAGCTTTTAAACTGTCTAGCATTCCTTCTACTTGTTTAACGCATTCATTAACAAATTTATTAACTTCATCTTTGCGATAACCATTAAAACTAGAATTAAACCTTTCCATAATATTATCACCTTCTAAAAGGACTTAATTAAAACTCAATATCGTCCTCAACTTTTGCTTTAGCAGAAACTTGTTCTTGGTCTGTCATTTTACCTTGAACACTTACATTTTTTGGAGTGCATAAGTATATTCCATTACCAAGTTTTTGTAAATCACCACCAATAGCATACACGCAACCAGTTAAAAAATCAATAATTCTTTTAGCTTGATCAGATGTAACCCTTTTTAAATTTACTACCACACTATTACGTTTTTTTAAATGATCAGCAATAGTTTGACTTTCAGAATATGCACGTGGTTCAATAAGAATCATCTTACTTCCATTTGCATTTTCATCTTCTTTATATTTTTTTTCACTAACTGAATAAAACTCTTCTTCTACTGCTCCATCTTCTTTTACTTCTTCATCTCCAAATAGAGCCTTTTTTATATTAAGTGCCATAAGCATCCTCCTTTTTATTATTCTATTACTATCTTATCATAATTTTAATTAAGATAAAACCAAAATTTTTAAAAAAAGCACTTATGTGCTAATTTTATTTTTGACGATTTTTAAATATTTTAAGGGATTTTAGTGTATTTTGTTAGTTTTCCTTGAAAATTGTATTATATAAATCATTTTCTTTATTTGCTTCTTCTTTTTCTAATTTTGGTAAATCATGAATTGTTGCAAGGCCAAAATAATCTAAAAAATACTTAGTTACTTCATATAAATTAGGTTTACCAGGTAAATCAGATTTTCCACTTGACTTAATTAAATCCATAGCGAGTAGTTTTCTTAAAACATATGAAGAATCTACCCCTCTCATTTCATCAATTTCTGCTCTAGTTATTGGTCCATTATACGCAATAATTGCAAGAGTTTCTAAAGATGAAGCACTAAGAGTATTATTTTCCTTTACCCCAACAAGTTTTTGATAAAAATCTTTATGCTCTGGCTTAGTCGTTAATTTAAAAGCATCTCCTAAATAACTAATTCTAATTCCACTATCTTCACTTTCATATTTTTCTTTTAATTTTTTTAGTAAATCTTTAGCTTGTGTTTCACTTATTTCCATGATTTTGCAAATAGATTCTAAAGTAATTCCTTCATCACCTACTACAAATAATAAACCTTCCAAAACTCCTAAATATTTCATTTTTAATTACATCCTTCTATCATTATTTCACCAAAATTATTCTTTTGAGTAAGTTTTACCTCTTTATTCTTGGTCATATCCAAAATTCCTAAAAAGGTTACTATTACATATGGTTTAGATACTTCTTCAAATAAATCTAAGAAATTAATTTTGCCCTTTATTTTTAATATGTTTCTAATAGATTTAACTCGATCTTCAACACTAAGTTCTCTTTTAGTAACTGTCGTATTTGTTGGTTCTTTCATTTTCTTTCTTTTCAAAAATAATTCAAAAGCTTTAAGTAAATCATCAATAGTTACATCTCCACTAAGTTTATTATCTACACTTTCAAATTCTTTTAAATTACTCTGTAATTTTGTAAATACATTGCTTCTTTTTTCTTCTAAAGCTTTAAAATCATTAGTTATATCTTTTATTTTTTGATATTCTAATAACCTTTTTTGTAATTCTTCTTCATTTTCTATTTCATATAAACTATCTTCTTCTTCCTCTTCTTTGCCACTATTTAAAAGAAGTTTACTCTTTAAATGAATAAGTTCTGAAGCCATAACAAGATACTCACTACAAGCATCTATAGTAAGCTCTTTATTATTATTTATAAAATCAATATATTCTTTAGTAATTATTTCAATATTTATATCATATATATCCATTTTATTTACTCTTACTAAATGAAGTAGTAAATCAAGTGGTCCATTAAAATCATTTATTTCTATATTCATTTGCAATCATAACCTTTTGTTGTCATATCAAATTTTATTAATTTACTTTTTACACCATAATTATAGTAATTATAATTAAGATAGCTTCCTAATTCTTCTAAGTTTAATCTACTTAAATCTAAAGTAGCCGTAAATATATAACCATTATCATTTTCAATTACATCACTAGTACTATTTTCAATTTTTTTAATTATTTCACTTTTTTCTTTAGCACTTGCAATATCATTTTTATCATTTTTAGTATATTCTTCTTTAACAGTAGTTAATTCACCATTTGTAAAACTATAAGTATAAGAATTAACTCCATTTTGACAAACTAATACATCCACATTTAAATCATTTAAATTTTCATTTTCAGCATTTACTATTTTTACATAATATTCATTAGCCAAATTAAAATTAGTTTTTACAGACTTAGTAATAGAAGTTTTTCCAATATTACCATCTAATTTAATTCTACTAAGTAAAGTTTGTTCATTATCATAAATCTCTAAATAATAAAATAAACTATCTAAATTTATTAAAGACTTACTCATCATTTTAAAAGATATATTATTTTTAGTTATACCTAAATCTTGTAAAAAAACATTATCAATATTTAGAATAGTATCTTTTTTTAATAAAACTAAAGATTTATCAGTAATAGTTTTAGTTGTAGTTGTAGTTGGCGTTTGAATATCACTAGATACTTCTTTACCAATTAATTTATTATAATAATCTACGATTGGCCCTTCTCCATTAGCTAAATAATCTTGAATATAAGGAAGTCCAAAACAAGTGGTTAATACTAATGCAAAAATAAAAAAGGCAAAAAAAGGTTTACTAGATTTTTCTTTTTTAAGTTCCCCTAAAATAATAGGTTCATTTCTATTTGAATTCATATTAACCTCCGTTCTATTATCAATTATAGCAAATAATTATTTAAAATAAAAGGAGCTATTTTAGAATAACTCCATCTAAACTAAAGCTTTTAGCCTCTGTAATTTTAACATCAATAATTTCTCCAATAACACTTTTATCTGCTTCTACATTAACTAGCTTCATATTTTCTGTGTATCCGCAAACTTTATTTTCATCTTTTTCACTAATTCCAGTAACTAATACTTTTTGAATTGTACCAAGCATTTTAAGATTACTTTTTAAAGAATAATCATTAATCTTTTCATTTAATATATGTAATCTTCTATTTTTTTCCTCTTCTGATAAATCATCTTTCATTAAAGCTGCTGGGGTATTTTCCCTAGGTGAAAAAATAAAAGTAAATGCTCCATCATATTTGCATTCATCAACTACATTTAAAGTATCTTGAAAATCTTGCTCAGTTTCACCTGGAAATGCAACAATAATATCAGTGGTAATACTTACTCCTTTAACTTTTTCCCTAATTTTCTTAAAGAGAGTTAAATATTCTTCTTTAGTATATCTTCTACCCATTAATTTTAAAATTCTACTTGATCCACTTTGAAGTGGTAAATGTATATATGGCATAATATTATCTCTTTTAGCAATTACATCAATCATTTCATCTGTAAAATCCCATGGATGAGAAGTTACAAACCTTATTCTTTCAATACCAATATCACTTACCTTTAAAAGTAATTTACTAAACTCAATTTCACCATCTAAATCCTTACCATAAGCATTAACATTTTGACCAAGTAACGTAATTTCTTTGTAGCCTAATTCTTTTAATTCTATAATCTCTTTTAAAATATCTTCTGATTTACGACTTCTTTGTTTTCCTCTAGTATAAGGTACAATGCAATATGTACAGAACTTATCACAACCATACATAATATTTACCCATGCAGAAACTAATGAATCTCTCTTATATAGATTCCCAAATTCATAAACATCGCCTTCTTTAGAATAAACTTCAATTTCTTGCTTTCCTTGTAAATTTTCTAAAATTGAAGGAAGAGAGCGCATATTATGAGTTCCAAAAACTATATCAATATAAGGATGTTTTTCTTTTATTTCATTTACAACTGATTCTTCTTGAGCCATACATCCGCACAAACCAATTAGTAAATCTTTTTTATCTTTCTTTAAATGCTTACATCTACCTAAAAAGCCAAAAACTTTATCATGAGCATTTTCTCTAATTGCACAAGTATTTAAAATAATTAAATCAGCATCTTCCATAGTATTAGCTTCACTGTAACCAATGTTTTCAAGCAAAGCCTTAATTTCTTCAGAATCATGCACATTCATTTGACAGCCATAAGTCCTTAAATAATATCTTTTACCATCAAAAGCATTACTTTTTTTAGTATTTTCATAAATATAATTTACTTTTTCTGTATTTCTTTTCTTAGCATCTTGCATATTTGGTAAATGCATAAATACCACCACCTAGAAAAGAATTATAACATAATTTATTTATTAGGAAAAGTAGTGTAATTCAATAATTAAAAACTCATAAATACATTTATTTTAACAATATATATAAATTGTTAAATCTTTAAAATTATTATCTCTTATAAAGCCTATTAGATTATTTTGTCTTCTATTAAAAAATATTATAAAGTTGTTATAATTAATATTAAACATTTGTTTGACAAAGTGTTTTTGCTATGATATTATATATTTATACAAGGAGGTAACTTATGAAAGATAAACTTACCAAAAAACAAGAAGAAGTACTTATTTATGTAAAAAAATATATTGCTCAACATGGTTATCCACCTGCTGTAAGAGAAATATGTGAAGGATTAGGCTTATCTAGTCCAGCAACTGTTCATACTCACCTAACAGAGCTTGAAAAAAAAGGTGCTATAACTAAAACAAAATCTAAATTCAGAACAATTGAAATTAACGGTGTTAATGAATTTATTCATAAAGACGAAGAAGAATTAATTAAAGTACCCCTACTTGGAAAAGTAACTGCTGGTTCTCCAATTGAAGCTATTGAGAACCCAAATGAATTTTTTTCAATTCCAGCTAGTCTTATTCCTTCCAAAGAAACTGTTTTTACTTTAAAAGTATCTGGTGAAAGTATGATAAATGCCGGTATCTTAGATGGTGATATTGTAATTATTCAAAAACAAAAAGTAGCTAGAAATGGTGAAATAGTTGTCGCTATGACAGATGAAAATGAAGTTACATTAAAAAGATTTTATAAAGAAAAAGATCATATTAGATTACAACCAGAAAATGATACTATGGATCCAATTATCTTACCTAACTGTCAAATTGTTGGTAAAGCTATTGGACTATATCGTAAAATTTAAGTTATCATTTAAAAAAGCTTTCAAAATTAATTGGAAGCCTTTTATTTGGCAATAAATACTAAATAAATTAAGAATAACAAATATATAATTGATATTATTGTACCATTTAAAGTACTACTCTTATCTTTCTTAGAATTTACTCCTAATGCCATAGTTGAAAATATACCACCTATAAGTCCACCTATATGAGCAGCATTATTTATACCAGCTAGACTAAATCCTATTACTAGATTTATTAAAACTACAGGGACAATTTCTCTTAAAATTACATTACCAAAATATAATCTATAATGATAGCCAAAATATAGCATTGCCCCAAATAAGCCAAAAATTGCTCCACTAGCACCTAAACTATTAAATGTACCAATACATGATAATAAAGAACCCATTATACCACTAAATAGATAAATAAAAATATATTTCCATTTACCAAGTAATGATTCTAACTGTTTTCCTACTATAAATAATGTATACATATTAGATAATAAATGAATTATATTTCCATGTAAAAATAAACTAGTTACTAATCTATAATACTCACCATCTCTAACTAAACTTGGATCTAAAATAAAATTATTTATTACAAATCTTGGATATGCCATTTCAAGAACAAATATAATAATATTTAAAGCAATTAATATATAAGTAATAATAGTCTTTTTAGGTTTAAAAATATTTTCAAATTCAGCATTTTCTTGTTCATTTTTAACTGAAATATCTGTTGTTAAATCAATTAATGTTTCAAGTCCATGATTATCACTTAAAGTCATAGTCTTAAGTTTAGGAAATATTCCCGCAAGACCATCATCTTTACGAATATCTTTTAAACTATCAACTTTAAAGTTATCTATATTTTTAACATTAGATAGTTTAACATCATCATTTAAATCAAGCAATATATTAAGCGTTTTTAAGTTAAAAGAAAATGTTTTTTTTCTTATTTGTCTAGTTATATTATTTATTTTAAAATTATCAAATTTTAATTGATCAACATTATGAATATAATTAGAATTTATTCTGATTACTTTATATGGGGCCTCTAAATTTTCAAGCCATATTTCATTTTTTACACCATTAACGATTATTGGTTGATAATCTTCTTCTGTGACAAAATAATGAACCAGTCTCATAATTATTTCATCTTTTTTATTTAAAACTGTATTCATAAATTCCTTCCTTTTTTCATACATTATTTTATAACAAATAGTTTTTTTAGTAAAGAGGAGCCAATTATGATAAGAAAATTGATAGCTTTTATAATAATCTTACTTTTGTGGTTTATTGGAGGAATTATTTTTCCATTAAATCAAGGATTTTATAGTACCTTAATTCTTCCAGGAGTTATTCCAAGTATTCCATTTATTAAACTTATTTGGTGTACTATTCTTCTTTTAAATACTATCAGTTCATATTTCTTAATTAAAGATTATGATTTAAGTGATGATTATTTCTTTATTATTATTTTAAACTATCTATTTTGTCAATTTTATCCTCTTTTCTTCTTCTATTTTAATAGTTTAATTCTAGCTTTAATTTCTAATATAGTTATCGCCGTTAGTAATTTGTTTTTAATAAATGAGACGAAAAAAATAAATAAAACTTTAGCTTATTTATTTATTCCTTATTTAATTTGGAGCTTTATTTCTTTAATCTTCTCAATTAGTATTTATCTTCTAAACTAGTTAATGAATTTAAAAAATTTTGAAATTCTTCTGGAACTGGAACTTCAAAGTGCATGTTCCGCCTACTCATTGGATGAATAAAATCTAATGAATAAGAATGTAGAAATTGTCCAAATGATGTACATTTATGATTCGTATAAACTGGATCATTATATATAGGATAACCTATATACTTCATATGAACTCTAATTTGATGAGTACGACCAGTTTCTAATTTTAATCTAATTAAAGTATATCCTTTATATCTTTTTAAAACTGTAAAATGTGTTACTGCATTTTTACCATTTTTTTCTGTTACACACATTTTTTTACGATCTAATTTATCTCTTCCAATTGGAGCATCAATAATTCCTTTTTCATTTGGAATTTCCCCAATAACTAATGCAATATATTCTCTATGAATAGTTTTATTTTTAAATCCCTCAGCAAGAAGTTCATGAGCCTTATTGTTCTTAGCAACTATCATAAGCCCACTAGTATCTTTATCAATGCGATGAACTATGCCTGGTCTAAATTCTTCTCCATTATTACTTAAATCTTTAGTATATCCCATAAGAGCATTAACTAAAGTATGTTCCATATTTCCATTTCCAGGATGAACTACCATTCCAGAAGGTTTATTAATTACCATTAAATCATCATCTTCATAAACTATATCAAGTTTTATGTCTTCTGGTAAAACATCCATTTCTTTGACAAAACTATCGTCAATGCTAATTAAATCATTTTCTCTTAAAATATAGTTAGATTTAATTTTTTTCTCATTTACTCTTATGAATTCTTCTTCAATCATCTTTTGAATAGTGCTTCTTGAATAAGTTGTTTTTTCACTTAAATATTTATCTATTCTAATGCTTTCTTCTGCTACTAATTCCATTATCTTCTCCATTAATAGAAGCAATTATTAATAATAATGCTCCTAAAACTATTCCTATATCACCAATATTAAATACTGGATAATTATAACCAAATATCCTAAAATCTAAAAAATCTCTTACATAGCCTAAAAATACTCTATCTAATAAATTCCCTAAAGTACCACCTAATAAAAGGCCAAACGCTATTATATTTTTCTTATTTTCTTTAAAGTCTTTAATAAATAAGTTTAAAAAATATAAAGCAATAACTCCAATGACAATTAATATAATTCTTTTACCACTTAATATACTCCAAGCTGCTCCTTCATTTTGTACATAGTTAAGATTAAAAAAATTATCTATTACTATAACTGGTTTATTTAATTCTAAAAACATATCACATAAGATTTTACTTATTTGATCTATTATTAATATAATAATTGTAGTGATATATATCTTCCTTTTCATAAATTCATTATAACCTTTTTAGTTAATTTCCACAAGTATAACGTCAGTTCCTATTCTTTTTATCTGATTAAAGTTTATTTTTACTTCTCCCCCTGCACTAAATCTTTTCATCATTCTTATTTCCCCAACAATTAAATTAGTAATAACACCTGTATCATTTACTTCAATATCTATAATTTTACCAATTCTAGTTCCATTTAGAATATTAATTATATCTTTTTGTTGTAAATCACTCATTAACATAAAACCACCTATAAAATTATATGTATTATTTTATTTCATAAGCCTTTTTATATTTTTAATTGCACTTTTTTCAATACGAGATATTTGTGCTTGAGATACACCTAAATCATCTGCTATTTCCATTTGAGTTTTACCATAAATATACCTTGAATATAAAACTCCTGCTTCCCTATCACTAATTTTACTTAAAGCATGTTTTAAAGCTAAATAATCATCTTTATCAGTTTTCTCACTTTTATCGGCAATTTGATCCAACAAGTAAATAGTATCTCCTCCATCATTATATATAGGATCATATAAACTCATCGGAGTTACTAAACTCTCTAGAGAAGATGCTAAATCATACTCAGTAATATTTAAGACCTTACATATTTGTTTATGAGATGGTTCAACTCCATGTTTAGTAATATACTCATCACGATATTTAAGTATTTGATAAGCATTATCTCTAATACTACGACTAATTCTAACAGTACTTGAATCTCTAATAAATCTTTTTACCTCTCCAAGTATTAAAGGAACTGCATAAGTAGAAAACTGAACATTATATTCCAAACTAAAATTATCAACTGCCTTAATTAAACCAACACAACCAATTTGAAATAAATCATTCATATCATATTTTCCATTATTATATTTATTTATAATTGATAGAACTAACTTTAAATTACCATTAACAATATCATCTTTGGCATTTTTATCTCCATTTTGATACTTTTCAAATAATTTAACCATTTCACTATTTTTTAATACTTTTAAATTGCTTGTATCAATACCTGGTATTTCAACTTTATATTTAGCCATAATCACACCTCTTAAATAAATAGTGAGATATAATTATTATTTTTATTCAAATAAAAACTTCTTACCAATTAGATAAGAAATTCTATAATTAATCTAGAAAGTTCATTAATAGAAAATCTTTTACCCTAAAAAATTCTATTGATAATCAATAGAATTAAACAAATTCAGAATAGATATCTTTGTTAAAGTTATGTGCTGCACTATTATTTAATTTATTACTATTTACTAGAAAATAATTATAGTTAGTTAAATTAATACCATAATCATTACTTGGATCATCAAATGTAACATCAACATGTTTCCATTCATTATTAATAAAAACAACATTCCAAACGTGAGTATCAGATACAATTTTATAGTTTTTAATATTTAATTTATCCATGAATAAACTAAAAGCATCAGAGTATCCTGTACACACTGCTACTCCATTTATTAAAGCACCATAAGCATTATCATAATTACTACCATAACCATAAGTAATACTATTAGTTAAATAATCGTGAATCTTTTTAATTTTTTGTTCATCATTCATATTATCTGTTATTAACAAACTTGTTAAATAATCTACTCTTTTATTTAGCACACTAATTTGTTCATCACTATATTTTCTATGAACAATCAATCTTATATCTCCTTTAGTTGTATATGTTATTTGAACATTTAAATTTATAGCCTTATAGACTTTAACTAAACTATTAACCACATTTAAAGTAGTTCTGTCATTTAATATAGATATTAAATCTGATGAACAATTAATATATTTATCTGAACATTTAAAATCATAATAATCTTCTTTACTATTTACAGTAGTATATAAAATATTAAGTAAATCCTCTTTATTATTAGCAACTGTAACATCTGTTTCTTTTACATAACTAAAATCATTTCGGCTTAAATTAAGCCCTATTAAATCATTTTCTTCATTAATAAAATTATTAGAAATATATCTTTCTTTATTATCATTAAAAATTAAACTAGATATTCCAAATAAAACTAAATCCACAATTAAAATAAATAAAATAATCTTTTTCTTCATAAACAACCAAACCCCTTTGATATATCTAAATTATAGCACATTTGTTCTAAAATGTCAAATTGTTGTAAACAAAAACTAGGCTATTCCTAGTCAATATAAGCTTTTGGATTAATTTTTCTTCTAGTATAAGGTGTTAATTCTTCATCATTTTTATGTTGTTCATTATAAGTTGTAATTAATTTTTTAATATAACGCTTTCTTTTACTATCATCTTCTTTAGATTGAATTAAAGATATAATTGGAAGATTCTCTTTATTCTTAATTCTTAAATCATCATATCTTAGAGGATTAATATAATAAGTATATCCATTAGTTGTTTCTAAATTATGACTAATACAGTAATCTAATGGAATTCCAATCTTTTTTAAAATATTAGTAAATTCTAAAGTACATTTTTTTAAACCTAATTCTTTCATTAAATAAGTAATAAATGCCTCTTCTACATAACCATTGGGTACTACTAGTAATTGCTTACTATCTAAAAGTAGTAAATCTTTAATTTTACTATCATCTATTTTTAAAGAAAATCCTTTCATGTTTAATAATGCCCAAAATTCATATCTATTCCATTTATAATTATTAATAGACATTGAAATATTATCATCATATTTATAGCTTACGATAGATATAGTACCAAATGAATAAAAAGCTAAATCATCATTAATTGGGCTATAATAAAATCCACTTTTTTTATAAAAATCAAGCATTAAATTATGAAAATATCTTGCTAATAGTTTTGATGTACTAGTTACAAATCCTCTATTTCTTTGCATACCTACTTCATATGGCTTATTATTATACTTTTTTTCATTCATATATCTATAATATGCATTATAATTATTATTTGGGAAATCAAGTCTTTTAGTACATTCTTCTATTAATTCATGACCTTGATAATTAGAAAGACATTCACTATCTAAAAAATCAATTAATTTTTTATAAGTTACTATTACCATATATCTATTATTCTCTTTAAAATATTTTTGAAGTTCTAAATAAAATGGAATAATATCTTTAATTGTACTAAAGAATTCTGAAGTAGGATTAATATGATAAATTAAATTTCTTAATTTTTTATCTTCTAAAACTAAAGTTAAATATTTATTTAAAGTATTATCATCAATCTCATTTAAAGAATATTCTCTCTTTATTATATTGTAAGCAATAAATCTAAACATATTTACAGTAGGATAATATAAATGACAATCATAGTAAGCACTATTTAATTTATCAATTATATTCTTATCCTCATACTTAGAAGAATCTAGTTTTTCCTTTTTTGTTAGTTCTTGAATATAAGGAATTAATTTTTCATGAATACTAAGTACTGACATAAAATCACCAACTTGTAATGTATTGTATCACGTTGTATTATTTAAAGTAAATAAAAATATTATTTAAAATTTTCCCACAAAAAAAGCTTAATTATTTACCTTAATTAAACCTTTTTCTAATTCTTCTAGAGCTCTACCTAATTCTTTTTTGTTTTTGTATTCATTTTCTGCTAATTGATAATGATGTGTTTCTTGCATTTGTTTAGCTCTTTTGGCTATGATGTGTACTAAAGAATATTTAGAATCAATATTATTTAATATCTTATCAATTGATGGATAAATCATTTTTATCACTCTCCTATGATTAATATACAATAAATTGATTTTTTTATATATATTTAGAGTTAAAATTAGACACTAATTTTACAAATTAACGACAACAAGGATTTTGATCATAAATATTGCATATTTCATTTTCTTCACAACAAGTATAACATGGTGTAAAAGTATGATGATATATATGATGATTTATTATTCTTGTATTAATAGGTTGGATATGTTTAACATTATGACAAATTTCTCTATGACAAACTCTTTCACAAGGTGATTCCATAATTGGAGTACACATATCATTTGATTGCATCATATTATAATTCATATTATAATTCATATTCATATCATTTTTCATAAAGTTATTATTATCATTCATATCAATATTAATATTTACCTCATCTTCATAGCATCTATTATCTTTAAACATTTAAATACACTGTCCTTTCTAGTGTATCTTATGTAAAATTACTACATTAGGTTAAGGGCTAATGTCATAATTTAACTATAAATGTTAATAATATAAATGATGATATATGAATATAAGATTTAATCGTACTGATTTAGCATATAATAAAAACAAAAATTTTAAAACTTTATACTTTAAAGATAATAAAAATATTGAAGTATTAACTAATAATAAAAAAACTCATATTATAAAATTTAATTATTTATGTGAAGAAATAAAAAATGTTTTAAAAGAAGAACTAAAAACATTTATTAATATAAAAAAATTAAAAAGTATTTTAATTGTTGGCCTTGGAAATAATGCATTTACATCTGATTCAATAGGTCCTAAAGTTGTAAAAAATATTAACGTTAATGCTCATTTAATTAATTTAGGATTAAATACTAATAATATTAAAGTTTATGCTTTAGAACCAGGTGTATTAGGACAAACAGGTATTGAAACTAAAAAAATTATCTCAAGTATAGTAAAAAATATTAAAGTAGAATCTTTAATTATAATAGATTCTTTCATAACTGATAATCTAAAATATAATCAAAAAACTATTCAAATTACAACCGATGGTATTACCGCAGGAAGTGGAATTATGGGTATAAACTCTAAAATAGATAAAAAAAGTCTTGGAGTTCCAATTGTTGTAATTGGTATTCCTACTGCCTTAGAGATTAGCATTCATAATCAAAAATTAATTGTATCAACAAATAGTGTTGATAAATATGTAAATGACATTAGTAAAATAGTTGCAGATGCTATAAATGAAATATTATATTTTAGTTAATTTTACTCCAGTATAATAATGAGTTAAAATATCCTCATAATTATAACCAGCTTTAGCCATTCCATTAGCACCATACTGACTTAAACCTACTCCATGACCATATCCTTTAGTTTTAAATACTACTCCATTATCTTCTTTAATAATTTCAAAATCAGCACTTCGAAGAGCAAGTAAATTTCTTATTTCAACTCCAGTATATGTTTTACCTTCAATTTCAATTTTTTCTACTCTATTACCAGCAGTTTTACTTATAATATTAAAATTAGTATTTTCATTAATATCAAGATTTAATTTTTGAGATATTTCTTCGTAACTAATATTCTTTTCATAATTAAAATTTTTATTAGTTGTATCATAATCACTTGTTACACTAACTAAATATGGTTTTGCTTCCATCCAAACATATTCTGCATTTTCTGTTTGACCATTGCTAGTTGAATGATATACTGCATCTATTATCTTATTATTATAAGTTAAATAAATTCCTTTAGTATCACTTACTGCATTTTTTATTTTTTGATAATACTTGTCATAATTACTTCCCCACATTTTTTTAAGTTCATCATTATCTTTATAATTTTGAGTACTAGATGTATCAGTTAATATTTTACCTTTATTTAAAGTACTTACCGCATATGTTCTTGCTATGACAGCTTGAGCTTTTAAGGCTTCTTCATTAAAAGATGCTGGCATTTCGGCACCTACTACTCCAATAACATAATCTTCTACATCTATATTAGTAATTAAACCATTTTTCCTTTTAATAGTAATATAATTATTATTTGTTTCATTAATTTCTACTTTTTCTTTGTCTATTTCTTGTTTTACTTCAACAACTTGTTCTTTTTTAGAAGAAGTTGTATCATTTTCACTTGCTTTTTTTATTGTAGTTGAGTTTTTAGAAGTATTTTTATTGACGGTTTTTATAATTTCCGTTTTTGCTTCTTCATTAGAATTTTTTATGATAGTATTATTAATTTTATTATTCATAGTTTGAGGTGTATAAGGTTCTACTATATTAGTTGTATAATTTATAGGGTTTAAATTTGGCTTAGTCTCATTATTTAAAACGACATACCCCATCATCATTGTACCAGCCATTAAAGCTACAGTTGTTCCTTTAAATTTTATCTTATTTTCTTTAATAAAATTTGTAACAATCTCATTTAACTTTAATTTCTTTTTATTAGAATTTAATTTAGCAAATTCTTGATCAAAACTAATATCTAAATAAAGAATCTCTTCATTATAAACCTTTTTTATATTATAACTATTAATTATCATATTTCATCAATATTAGTTTTAACTAAAATAAGTAATTTATGCAAAAACTAAAAATTATAAAATAGAAAATCATAACATAAAAGCCATACTACTTTTAGTTTAATAATTTTCCTTAAAACCTCTAGTAAAAGTCAAACTGACACTTCCATCACCAAAAAATATTTTGAGATTAATAACTAGTAAAATTGTTTGAATATGCCAATATTACTTAGTTTCAATATCATTTAAATTATTCATACATTAATTCTATTAACGATGAATCTTCACCTAATCTATTTACAAAATCAGTACCCAATTTTTCTTTTAAAGCTTCAAATTTTCTTATAAAATCATCTAAAAGATATAAAAATAAATCTAATGACGTTAAGAATAAATCTTTTGCATAATATATGCCATTATCTTCTAAATATTTGAAAATTTTTGATACATTTTCTGAATCTATTTGATTTATTAAATTTTCATCAAAATTTTCTTTTAGTATTTTAATATCTATTTCATCTAAATTCATTTTGATATTCCTCCATTTATTTTTTTAGTATCTTCTTCATATGGATATTTTTTAATAAGTTCTTTAATATCTATATTATATTTTTTCTTTAATAATCCTGGTTGCTTTCCAAAAATTGGACTTAGCTTGTAATCTATAATCAATGGTAAATTATTATCTTTCAAATATTCTATTAAAGCATAGTTTTGTGATGGAGAAAATAATAAGAACGATGTGTTTAAAAAGTTATCAATATTATTTTCTTCTGCTAATCTAAATAATAGTGGTAATTTTGAAATCATTGATTTACTCTTAGCTACTATTGAAGAAGTAAGTAAACTTGAATACCTTTTATCATTCCAACAATCCATTTGTAATAATTCTTGTATCTCTTCTAGCTTTGCATTTGCTAATGTTTCTGATGTGAATAATTCTGGATGTTCTTTAAATTCCGGGCTTTGTATAATTTTTTGTATCTCTTCTAACTTTGCGTGTGCTATTGTTGTTGAAGTAAATAATTCTGGATGCTCTTTAAATTCTGGACTTTGTATAATTTTTTGTATCTCTTCTAACTTTGCGTGTGCTAATGTTGTTGAAGT
>CAJOQL010000081.1 GCA_905236935.1 uncultured Bacilli bacterium | reverse complement strand
TATCTAAAAAATCTATTTAACAATTTTATCTATAAATAATTAGCAAGCACTGAAAAGTTCCTCCCACGAGGACTTTTCACGTATTATTGGGGTATCCCCAATCCACCCAAGAAATTACAATAAATATATTTTATTAATCCTTAAAATTTTTATTTATAAGCAAAATTAAAAAAGAACAAGTTTTGACTAACTTGTCCTTATGCACCCATAAGACCATCTATAAAACCGCGTATAAAATAAATTGCTGCTGAAATTGCAAATAATATAACACCCCATTTTAATCTTTGCGCTAATCCTTTTTTTAATTCGTCATTTTCATCTTTCCAAACCCAATAAAGAGTTAGACCTAAAAATGGATTAGTAAATCCTGCCAATGCCCCAATTCCAATCTGATACCATTTTAATTTCGTATCTTTCATAGTAATAAATACCTCCTTTATTTAATTGCATTATAATGCTTATTCCAAATTATTTCAACATATTTTAATTTAATTTACATTTTTTTCAACAGGTTTGTAAATGAATGAAAAGTATCAGTTAATATTGCTAAAAAATAATAGTAATGATAAAATCTTATTAGAGGTGTTATAATAATGGTAATAAATTTTAAAAAAAAAAATATATTTTCAATAATACTTTTTATATTATTATGTGAAATATTATTTCTTGGGATGCAATTATTTTTATTAAAAATACTCAATGTTGAAAAGGAAGTTGCTAGAGCAATATTTTATGTTATTAAAATAATTTTTCTAACTTCTATGTTAAAAGTAATTAATAAACGAGAAATAATTAAATGGGATAAAAACAATTTTATAAATGGATTAAAAATTGGGACTCCTTTATTAATTTATTGTATCATTTTTGCATTATTTAGTATTTTATCAACTGATAGTTTTAAATTAAATTCACCGATGCACATAATATATTGGTTTTTGGTATATTTAGTAGGGGCAGGATTTATTGAAGAATTAGAAGCAAGAGGATACATTATAAATATGTTTGATGATTATAAAAGATTAAATAATAAAAAAAATATTATATCAGCATGTATGCTTAGTGCCATTCTATTTGGTAGTTTGCATATTCTTAATGTATTAGGAAGTGGAGAAATTCCTGTTGCTCAAATGATAATGGCAACAGGTTTAGGGTTAGTTTTAAGTGCAATTTATATTAGATCTAAAAGTCTTTGGGCGGTTGCATGCATACATGGAATTTGGGACATCAGTTTATCAATTGATAATATATTATTTATTAATGAAATTACAAATAAGACTACAGTTAATTCATCTAGTAAAATAATCTTTGCAGTTATTATGATAATCCCATTAATACTAATATTCTTGTTTATGATGCGAAAAAAGAAAATAGATGAGTTTTTATTAGAACAAAGCAAATAATAATTTCACTAAAAAATTAAATATATTTTTATGTTGCACAATTTACATTAAAGTTATATAATCAAATTACAAAGAAGAACTTAAGGTCGTATATCGTATCTATATCGCTCCATATGAAGATAACTTACGAACCATTAATGGTAAGTAAGTTTTTATTTTAAGTAATAATTTATTTTAAGTAATAATATCTAAAATAAATAGCTTTTGTTAAATACTGAATAACATATAAAAAGCACACTTACATTTAAAAGTATGCTCTAACATGATACTAATCTAATTATAAATCTACATTGCTCTTCTAACCTCTGATTTATCGTATTCTTCTTGAAATTCTTCTAAACTTGGTACAGCATCACTTCGTCTTACATACTGTGACAACCCAGCAGCTAGTAAAATTGCTTTAGCTGTTTCTGCATCACATAATTCATTAATATTTATAATTAAATTATTAACTTTATTATTTTTTCCATCTAACTCATTTTTAATACTATTTATAATATTTCTAGATTTTGATAATTCTTTATAACTAGCATCTAGTTCAGTTCTAAGAATAAATTCCTCACTAGTATATCTAGGAGTATTATTATAACTAATTTCCTTATCAAGTCTATTAATAAGATTAGATATATTTTCTTCTTCATTAGAATAAACATTTAATCTATTTATAACTTCATCAATAGTAAGAGCATTTTTAACTTTATCGTCACTAATTGATTTTTCTAAAAAATAGCTAACAACACTAGATAGGGCAGATTTAACAACTGTTTCATCTTTTAAATATTCTTTTAAACTGTGTTTGCCAGACCCTTCATATAAATACAAAATACTATTTTTACCATTTTTTCCATATAAACTTTTTCTATTATACTTTGCAAGTAAATCTTTATATTCATCAGTATGCTCAGAAAAAATCTCACTATCATTAACATCTACAAAAGAAACTACTGTAGTTTTAAAATTAGTTACATTAACCATAGACCCAACTGAAACAAGTGAAAAATTACTTAAAATATCGTCTATATCTTCAGCGCTAAAATATAGTTCTTTTAATTTCCTTTCAATCATATTCTCAATTTTAGCATAAGTAAAAGTTCCATCACAATAGGTCATAAAATTCATATTTTTAGCAGTTTGTTTAATACTTTCTAAATCTAAACCATTTTTAATTAAATAAGGCCATAAGAATTTTTCCACAATTTCTTCATAATTATATTGATATTTATCATCTGGCCTAAATTTTAAACCTAAAAAATCAATCGGACACTTATCAATTTTAAATCCTCCAGCATATTCTTGAGATGTATAACATCTAGCCGCATGAGCGCCCTCTCTTACAATACCAAATACTGATTTATCTAAAAAATCTTGGGCAGAAATACATAATAAAAATGGTCCTTTAATATCTTCATTTTTAATTTCTACATAACCACTAGGATTTTCTAAGGATTTTTCTCTTTTTTTATAAATATTTATCATATCTACACACTCCTACTATAAAAAAGTATATCACAAAAAAATATTTATTCCTACTTATTTTCACTATTTATATTTTGAAACTTCTTCAGCATCATCAAAATAATATCTTTCATTCCCAATAATTTGATAATTTTCATGCCCCTTACCTAAAATTAGCAATATATCATTATCTTCAAGTAAACTAATTCCTTTTTTAATTGCAAGACTTCTATCATAAATTACCTCAAAATTGCTACTTTTAACTCCACTTAAAATATCTGAGATAATCTTATTAGGTTTTTCTGTTCTAGGATTATCATTAGTAAAAATAACATAATTACTAAGGCTAGTTGCTATATTACCAATAATTGGTCTTTTTTCACTATCTCTATCACCACCACAACCAATAATCGTAATAATTTTACCTTCTTTAATGTCATTATAAGCATTAATAACTTTTAAAACTGCATCTGGACTATGAGCAAAATCTATAACTGCATATCCTTTATTTAAACAATATCTCTCACATCTACCTTTAGGTGCTTTAATTTTACTAGTATTGCTAATAATATCCTTAATTTCAAAACCATATAGATTCACAATTGCTAACATGGTTAAATAATTATAAATATTGAAAATATTAGTAAGTGGAATAATTACATTATATTCATTATTACTAAAACTAAACTTTAATTTTATTTTGTCTACCACTGTTTCATAACTTAATATCTTATAATCACCATTAAATCCAAATGTATAAAAATCAAAACCTTTCTTTTTAAATTTTAAATAATTGTCATCATCAGAATTTGCAATAATTTTAGCTTTATATTTTAAATGCTTTAATATAAGTTGTTTAGCTTTTAAATAATTTTCCATAGTTTTATGATAATCTAAATGCTCCATAGTCAAATTAGTAAATACTACATTATCAAAATTAATACCATATAATCTATCTAAACAAAGAGCATGAGAACTAACTTCCATAACTACACACTTAGCTCCACCACTAATAGCTTTTAAAATTAATTTATACGTTGTTAATAAATCAGGAGTAGTATTATTTAAAGGAATAATCTCACCATTAAAATAAAAACCAATTGTTCCAATATATGCGGTATTAACTTCTAAAAAATTTAACATTTGATAAGTTAAATAAGAAGAAGTAGTTTTTCCATTAGTTCCAGTAATACCAATTAGCTTTATACTATTAATAATCTTACCATATTCTTTTTTTAAGATTTTCTTTAAATAATTATAAGTATTACTAACCTTAATATAAGGAATATCTATATTTAAATCATTTTCTGAAATAATCTTACTTGCTCCATTTTTAATAGCTTCATCTATATAATTATGACCATCAACTGTTAAGCCTTTAATAGCAACAAATATTTGACCTTTATTAATTTTTCTAGAATCAGTTTCATACCTTAACATATTGCCTCCAAAATATAATATGTTTAATCTTTTTTTATATAATTGCTATAATAACAAAATGTAAAAATTATGTCTAAAAAAATAAAACTAATGAAACTTTTACTATAATTAGGTATATTAAATAATAGGTGGTAAAATGAAAACAGAACTATTTGACAACATTAGCGAATGGTCATATCAAAGATATGCTAGATTTTATGATGAAATAAAAGCTTCAGATTCAAACTTTGATAAAAAGATTAGTAAAATATACGATTTAATAGTTAATGAAAAATGCGAAGATTTACATTTTATTGCGGAAGACTCTGGTTGTACTTATGATGAGTGCATTATGAAAATCAAATATTTAAAAAATAAACGAAAAATAGGTGATTTATATATTGATCACATAAATGGAATAATTAAAAAGTGCAGTGAAGAAGATCAAAAAATTTTACAAAAATACTCTTCATTTATATATAATAATCATTATCAAATTCATGAAATGGCTTTAAAAATGCCAGAAGCAACAATAAATAATTTAAAGCAACTAGAAGAAAAAGTTTTTAAAGACATTGAATATTTAGATTCCAAAGGACTAATTAATGGTATTATTCTTAATAAAATTGATAAAAAAATAATTTATTATACTATTGAAAAGCATAAAAATGAAAAAGATATTATAACAATAAACTGTCCAAATTGTGGCGCAATAAATGATGTTAATAGAGGAAGTAAGACTAGATGTGCTTATTGTAACACTATTGTAGAATATAAAATACCTAATTATTAATAATTTTTCAGTATATAATTTTAAATATAGAATAAAATATTAAAGAAATTAAATTTTTTATTATTTTTTACTTGATTTAATGAATTTAATATCATATAATTGTTTATGTACTGAAGCAAAATGCCTCTTTAGCTCAGTTGGTAGAGCGCACGGCTGTTAACCGTTAGGTCACAGGTCCGAGTCCTGTAAGAGGCGCCATTATGAAAATAACGCAAATAATAAAGGATTTGCGTTTTTCTTTGCTAATAAACTTCATAAATAATCCTAATGCTTCTTAAAATCAGTTAACGCTTGCTAGCGTAGAATACAAATTTAGTATAATTTTTCTACTATTTAAAACACTAAATATATAAAAAAGGTTTTGCTTTTATTTTATTGTAAAAACTTTTGAATTTATTTAAGCAGTAAAAAAATACTATAAAATTACTTACTTATGTGAGTTTTTTTAATTCCAATATTGATTTTAAAAAAAGCAAATGCTATAATTTATATATCATAGGAGAGTGGATTAAAATGGAAGGACTATTCACAAATTATAACGAATATATAGATTTTTTAAGTGCTAAGGCTCATCAAAGAATATGCACTTTAGATAAAACAAATTCTAATTATGAAGATGAAATTCAAACAGCTATCGATAAATGTGGCAGTATTTTTAGACAATTTGGTGCAACTACTAATTATATTGAAGATATTATTAATATTGAAATACAAATCCAGTATGGTGAAAATGAAGAAACTCATACAGAAGATGACGATTTATCAATAAAAAGAGAATCTTTATATAAAAAATATGATACTTTTGTAGAAACACTACCATTAGCAGTAAAGGAAGATTTAGAATTTAATTTTAAAAAAATATTTGATCGTCGTTTACGTTCTAATCATACTAAAGAAATTATTAGTAGAATTGAACAAGATTTTCCAAAAGCTAGGGATTTAACAGTAATTGAAATAATGGAAAATCCAGTATTTGCAAAAGCTAATGAATTACAAAGAAAAGAAACAATTGAAGAAGCACCAGTATTTGAGCCAGAAACAGTTAATCTTCCATATGTAATCCAAATTAAAAAAGCCGATGAATCATTACTTCAGCCAAAATTTAATTTATTTAATCAAGAATCTAACGCAGATGAAAATAGCAAATTACCATTAATGGAAGAGGAACATGATATACCAGATGAAACTGATATTTCTAGCTTATTTAATACAATGAGTGATATTAATTTTGATGATAAAGAGGTTTCTTCTTTTAACGAAATACCAGAAATAGAAAGTGCTAAAGCTGCAGAAGACTTGGAATTACCTGCATTAGAAGAAACACCTAGTTTTGAACCATTTACTGTATTTAATAACTTAGAATTAGATGAAGAAATGCCTGCTATAGCTGAAAAACAAGAAGATACAGTAGCAGAAGACTTACCATTAATAGAAGAACCAGAAATTGAAGATGAAAATACATATACAATGGAAAATGGAGATTGCTTAGCAAGTCTTGCATATGCCCTAATTGATGATGAAAATGGTTGGTATGATATATTTGAAGCCAATAGTGATAAACTTCTCGAAAGAATGAATGAATTAGGATTAACGCAAAATGATCAAATTCAGTATAATGAAGAAGCATTTTCTGGTATAAAATTAACAATTCCTAATGTATATAAAAAGCAATATACAAATCAAATGACTGCATAGGAGGTAATATATATGTACTTTGCAAAAGATGAAATTATTGAACTAAGTGATAATCGAAAATATTTAGTTTTAGATACTGCTCTTTTTGAAGAAAATGTGTATTATAAAGTTCAAAAACTTAATATTGAAGAAACGCATATGGAGGATGAACCAATTTATATTACAGCTTGCAATAGAGAAGGAAAAATTTACATTAATGATAATTTAACAATCCAAGAACTAGAAAAAGTTGAAGAATTATTTAAAGACTAATTTTGGTCTTTTTTTAGTCCAAGCATAAAATTTAGAATAGCATAAAATATATATAAATAAATACACTTTAAGATAGTACTAAAAGCAGAACATTTGTTTTAAACAAAATGATTAAAATTTGACAATATTACCCACTATATGATAGAATAAATTTCGTTCGACTGGGGAGGAGAACAAAAATGAGAAAAGATTTATCTTCATTGAAGATATTTAATGTTATAATATGTATTATTATTCTTATCATATTTGCAATAATAGGAACTAGAGTAAATGTGCAAGCTGATGAATTAACTTCATCAAAGAATGAGGTATTACCCTCGATTAACCTAATTGGTTATAGATATAAAGGATTATTAGATAATTATAATTTAGTAAGTAAAGATGATAACAGATTAATTGTTTATAATTTAGACTATTATATTGATAAAAATTATGAAACAATTAATTTCTTTGCAAAGATTTTTGATTATAAATTAGATGATATAATTAATAATCTAAAACAAAGAGAAAAAGAAAATGATACTTTTATAAGTACTAATATTGGATATTTAAAAGACAAAAAAGGAAATTTAATAATATATGATAATTTTGAATATGGTTTAATTGAGTATTTTTATGATTTAAATAAAAACTTTAAAAAATTGAGACATCAAAACTATAAACCATATACTGGATCTTCTGATTATATAGAAAAGTTAATTATATATTATTCTTCAATATATACAAATGTAGATGCAACTACGCTACTTTCAATAGGAGCAGCTGAAAGTGGTTATTATAAAGTTAAATTTATGCTTAAATATAATAATGTTTATGGTGGAATGTCAAATAGTGGTTTAATAAAACATAATAATATTGAACTTGGCATATTATCATATGTCCGTATGATGAGCCGTAATTATTATGGAAAAGGTTTAAATACATTAAACTCTATTGGAAAAGTTTATTGTCCTAGATTTGTAGATGGAGAAAAAATAGCAAGTCCTCATTGGATAAATCTAGTATCAAATGCTAAAAACAAATATAAAAAATATAATAAAAAAATAACCATAAATGATATTACTAATAATAATACAATCTTATAGTAGGCTTTAAAATAGTCTACTTTTTTAGTATAATAATAAAAAAATAGAGGAAAGATATGAAAAAAATAACTGATTTTAATGTGGAAAATAAAACTATTATATTAAGATGTGATTTTAATGTAACCATTAAAGATGGAAAAATTATTAGTGACGAAAGAATTATTTCATCGTTACCAACAATTAAATATTTAATTAATAACCATGCAAAAGTTATAATAATGAGTCATTTAGGTAAGATTAAAAGTAAAGAAGACTTAAAAGATAATTCATTATTTATTGTATATACAAGACTATGTGAACTTTTGAAAAATAAAATAATATTTTCTAGTACTACTAGAGGTAGCATATTAGAAGATAAAATTAATTCTTTAAAGCCTGGAGAAATACTTTTAATGGAAAATACTAGATATGAAGACTTAGATGGTAAAAAAGAAAGTAATTGTGATGATGAACTATCCAGATACTGGGCAAGTTTAGGCGATTTTTTCATAAATGATGCTTTTGCTATGACACATAGGAAACATGCTTCTAATTATGGAATAAGCAAATATATTCCATCAGGAATAGGATTTCTAATTGAAAGTGAATTAAAAGGTTTAGAATTAATAATTAATCCTATAAGACCATTTACTATATTTATGGGTGGAGCAAAAGTTGAAGATAAACTAGATTATATTAACAAGTTATTACCTAAATGTGATTGTCTTCTACTTGGTGGAGGCATTGCTAATTCATTTTTAAATACAAAATTTAATGTTGGTGCTTCCTTATATAATAATGAGAAAAAAGATGAATTAGCAAGTTTATTAAACGAATATAATAATAAAATAGTTTTACCATTAGATTTCAAAGTAAAAAATAATAATGCAATAGTAGTTAAAGATATTGATGAAATAGAAGATAATGATATAATTTTAGATTTAGGCCCCAAAACCCTTTCTATATATAAAGAAAAAATAAGCAATAGTAAAACAATTTTCCTTAATGGTACAGCTGGTAAATATGAAGAAAAAGGATTTGAAGATGGTACTAAAACTATTTTAGAAAGTATTTCTCAATCAGATGCTAATACGGTTATCGGAGGAGGAGATGCAATAGCAAGTAGTGAGTATTTTAAAATAAAAGACTTTAATTTTATATCAACTGGAGGTGGAGCAACTCTAAGTTATTTATCAGAAGGTAAGATGCTGTGCATGGAGGATAATGAAATAAAATAAATTTGTAATTTAAATATTTTTATAGTATAATGTGGGCATGAGAGGTTATTATGGAAGATTTACTAAAAAATCGCTTGAGTGTTCACTGCTATAAGCATAATGGTAAAATCCATAGAACTTGGGATGAAGTAATAGTACTTGATGAAACTAATGACTGTTTAATTTGTGGAAATAATAAAGTTAAAATAACTGAATCGGATGGAAGGAGTCATAAAACAAAAGAAACAGCAATCATATTCTTTTACAAAAAAAGATGGTTTCATATTACAGCGCAATTTAAAACAAATGGCTTGTATTATAAAGCAGATATGGCCAGTCCATTTTTAATTGATAATGGAATAATAAAATATATTGATTATGATTTAGATTTAAAAGTATTCCCAGATGGAGAATTTAGAGTATTGGATCGTAATGAATATAAATATCACAAAAAAATAATGAAATATTCTGAGAACTTGGATTTAATTCTACAAAGTGAGTTAACTGAATTAATTAACATGAAAAGAGCTGAAGTAGGACCATTTAATAAAAATATAGCTCAAAAGTATTATGAAAAATACATAGGAAATAGCAATATTTAACGCCATTTTGAAAAAAATGGTATTTTTTTGCAAAAATTTCAAAAAAGACTAGACATTTATAAAAAGCTGGGCTATAATCTATAACTGTGACTTGCAAAAGAGTCAGAAAAATAAAAAATATCAAATTTTTTAAAAAAGTTAAAAAAAGACTAGATATTTTTAAAAGATTGTCATATAATACAATGTATGCAGAGAAAAATAGCTGCAAAATCAATGTAAAATATCAAATTTTAAAAAATATCAAAAAAAGTTAAAAAAAGTGTTGACTTAAAAATAAAGATTTGATATATTACAAATGCGCAAACGAAAAAAGCGCAAACGATCTTTGAAAACTAAGTAAAATGTCAATTATTGAGTAGTCAGATTAAACTTAAATAATTATTATTAAATTATTATTGAGAGTTTGATCCTGGCTCAGGATGAACGCTGGCGGCATGCCTAAGACATGCAAGTCGTACGAAGCGGCCCATCGAAGTTTAT
>CAJOQL010000080.1 GCA_905236935.1 uncultured Bacilli bacterium | reverse complement strand
TTCTAAAGAGAAATTAAGCATATTAAAAAGTTCTCCTTTCTCAAAGAAGAACTTCAGTTTCTATATAAAAGAAAACTACGATACTTTCGGTATCGTAGACTGTATCTAAATGGAGCAGGTGATGAGAATCGAACTCACATAGTCAGCTTGGAAGGCTGAAGTTCTACCACTAAACTACACCTGCATTTGATTGACAAGATAAATTATATCATATCTTATCAATTTTTCAAGTACTTTTTTAAAATTTTATTTCAAAACTGGTAATAAGCTTAAAGAAACTTTTTCTTTTTCAATATTAATTTCATCTACATATACATTAATAATATCTCCGACATTTACAATTTCTTTAGGATCTTTTACAAATTCTTTACTCATTTTTGATATGTGTAAAAGTCCATCATCATGTAAACCAATATCTACAAATGCCCCAAAAGTAGCAACGTTTCTAACTGTACCTTTTAACTCCATACCTATTTTTAAATCCTTAATTGTTAAGATATCACTTCTTAAGATTGGAGCAGGTGCTTCAGTTCTTGGGTCAATTCCAGGATTTTTTAATTCTTTAATTATATCTGATATTGTATATTCATCTCCACCAGTTTTGCTAATAATCTCTGAAATATCAACATTTTCTAATTGTTTTTTAAATTCTTCTTTTTGAATATCTTTAATATTTAAATTTAAAATCTCTAAAATTTTATATGTTAAATCGTAACTTTCAGGATGAATACCAGTATTGTCAAGTTCATTAGTACCATTATTAATACGTAAGAACCCTATTGCTTGTTCATATACTTTATCACTAGTTATTTTTTTAATTTCACTTCTATCTTTAAAGTCAGACTTTTCTTTAAATTTCATAATTTTATCTATAACTGTTTTAGTTAGACCAGAAACATATTTTAAAATAAAGGCTGAGGCAGTGTTAATATTTACACCGACATTGTTAACTACTTTACTAACTGTATAGTCAAGAGATTCAGTAAGTTTTTTAGAGTTTACATCATGTTGGTACTCTCCTACTCCAATAGATTTAGGGTCTATTTTTACAAGTTCAGATAATGGATCTATTACTCTGCGACCTATTGAAACTGCACTTCTTTCTTGTACTTCATAATCTGGAAATTCTCTTTGAGCTTCTTTGGAAGCTGAGTAAACAGATGCACCAGCTTCACTTACAATTATATAATACACTCCATCTAAGTTTTTAATAGTTTCAGCAACAAATTCTTCGCTTTCTCTTGATGCGGTTCCATTACCTATGGCAATTAAATTAATTTTATATTTATCAATTAGTTCTAATAATTTTTTGCTAGATCCTATCTTATCATTTTTTGGTTCATGGGGATAAATTACATCCTTATGTAAAACATTACCCTTTTCATCTAAGCAAGCAAGTTTGCAACCAGTTCTAAATGCAGGGTCAAAACCTAAGACACGATAACCAGTTATTGGTCTAGTCATAAGTAAGTTTTCTAAATTTGATTTAAATACTTCAATTGCAGAGTCTTCTGATTTTTCAGTAAGTTCTGCTCTTACATCTCTTTCAACTGATGGATAAATTAATCTTTTTAAAGCATCTTTAATTGCATCTTCTACATATGTGCAAACAAAAGAAGATGGATTTTTAATTATTTTTCCTTTTAAATAGTTAAAAATATAATCTGTATCATAATCTAATTTAATTGATAATATTCCTTCTTTTTCAGCACGGTTAAGAGCTAAAACACGATAACTTTTAGCATATTTTATTTTTTCTGTAAAATCATAATACATTTCATAAGTCTTTTTTTCATCAACTGCATTTTTCTTTAATTTAGATACAATATTTCCATTATTATATATATAGTTTCTTACAAATTTGCGGTAATAAGCATTATCACTTATCCATTCACTAATTATATAGCAAGTATTTTCTAAAGCAATTTTTTCTTCTACGTTTACAATTGAGCATATACTATGCATATCTCCTTTAGTAGGGAAAGACATAATAAGTTTAGCAAGTGGTTCTAGTCCCATTTTAATTGCTTCAGTAGCCTTTGTTTTCTTCTTTTCTTTATATGGAAGATAAATATCTTCGACATCGACAAGTTTAGTACATGCTAGGATATTAGCCTTTATTTCATCAGTAAGCATTCCCTTTTCATCTATTAATCTAATTACTTGTTCTTTTCTTTCCATAAGATTATTATAATAGCGATATTTTTCTTCTATTTTGGCTATTTCATTTTCATCTAAAGCTCCAGTTGCTTCTTTACGATAGCGGGCAATAAAAGGGATAGTAGCTCCTTCACTTAATAGATTCAATACTGCCTCAATTTGACTTTCTTTAATATTTAACTCACTAGATAGTTCTTTTATTACTATTTCATTCATATTTTTTTACTCCTATAAAGTTTATTATAGATTATTTCAAAAAATAAAACTAGTTATTTAAACTCTTTTTAAATAATTATTTTATCTTTTAATTTATTATTTATAATGTGCATAGTTTTTATATTAATAGCTTTTGCATTTCAATTATGTAAAAATATTTTGTAATATAGAAGTGCAAGTAAAAAACTTCATAAGTGAATAAATACTTTATTGGTAAATATTCATATGAAGTTTTTTAGTATTTTGTACATGTGTTTCCATTCCATGTATTTGGATTATTAACTACTCCTTGGAATAGTATTTCATTAGTTACTTTTTCTCTTATTATAGCGATAAAAGGTTTATTAAAGGTTATATCAATTGAATTATCTCCCATTAATAGTCCATCTGCTTTAATTCCAAAATATGTTGTTGCTGCTGCCTTAGTTCCAGTCTCATTAAAATTAATGTAAGTTTTATGAATGGCTTCGTCTACATAAATATTTTGTTTATTCATTTTATTTAGATTTTCTTTGCTAATTATTTTAGATAAATCAGCACTTTGTTTGTTAAATACATCTTTAATTCCTAATTCTGTTAAAATATCTTTAAAGTTGTCTAATGAATAACTAAAGGTAAATCGTGGTATTGATAAATTTATGACAGTATCGCTACTAGCACTTTTTTGTAATTTAGGTAGATTAGTTAAATCTTCTTCTAGATAATTTGCAATATAAGAATTTAGATTATCATTTGGAAGTAAGCCAATAAATTCTAAGTTAGAATCTTTTGAATATGGTAAGATTATTCCTTTAGCATTAGGGCTATTAATATATTTATAATCTTTATCTGAATAACTGTTGTGCATCATTTGAGCCTTTTTAGTTTTATTATTTAACATTGTAAATTCTTCTTCTTTAGTAGATATGCATTCAAATTCATTTTGCCATTTAACATCAATAGCAAGTGCATTTGCAAGTCCTAGAACAAAGTCATTATCCATTTTATCTAATATTTTTTCAATCATTCCATCAGTATTTTTATTTACCCAGTTATTAATAATATCAGGAGTCGTAAATTTATCTACTAAAAGTTCTGAATTATATTTTGTTTGTAAGTTAGTAATATATGATTTTTCAATATACTGTTTTAAATTCTCTTTAACAAATAAAGCATTTGCCACTTTGATATATTGATTATTTATTTTACTTGGACCGTTACTTAATATTTTATTTATTTCATTTAAAGTATTGCCACTTGCACCTTCTTTTAAAAGAGATAAAGCCATTTTTATTGAATATGGGCTTATAAGAAAGTTATCTTCTTCTTTTTTGTTAACTAATTTAAGCAAATTAATATCAAGATTTTGAGTTAAAGTTATATTACTATCTTGGTTATCATTTTTTCCTTTTTTATATAAAAAGAAAAAAACTAATAAGACAAGAATAAGTAATAATATTATTATAATTTTCTTTTTCATATTAGATTTCCACCTTTTTAATATATTTTTACAATATTAGTTATTTTACTTTCAGTATTATAACCAATTTTAATATTTGATCCAGCTTTTAAGAATGGTAATTCATCACTTAAAGTGATTGATACTTTATATTTATTGTCATTTTCATCAGTAATGTAATAATAAGAGTTTCCATTAATAGTTGCTTCTTTAATTGTTTTAATAGTTATATTTTTTGTTGTTAAAGCACTTTCATCAGTTTCTACTTTTACATCGCCTAAATAGTTTTGAGCAGCTGCTTCAATTCCTTTTGAAGAGTCAGTTACTACTACTTTTTGATAATCAGTTACATCAACAAAACCATACATTTTAACTAAACCAGCAGCATCTTTTAAACTTACTAAATATGTTGGTTTATTATTTAAGTTTATTAGTAATGGGAAAGTTGAAGTATATTTCATTTGTTGTACAGCACCTTCAGCAGAAGCCATAGCACTGTATTCTTCAGCTCCTGGAACACTATAAAATGATGTTTCTTTTGTTCTCATATTAGTTAAGATAAATCCTAAATTTGATTCATCAGCTACGATTGAAGTTATACCAGTATAAAGATAAATGTCATCATTAATAGCTAAATAATTATAACCATCTGTGGTATTTACAACATTTTTTTGACCAAAAATACTATTAATATAACCACCACTATAAGTTCCCCAATCATCTACTTGTTCAATGATAAGATCTGCAAAATAAGCCATATCTACCCAAGTAGGTACTTCAGAGATTTTCATTTTTTCACTTGTTCCATCAAATGGATTTAAAATAATTAAATCAGTTACTTCAGCACGAAGTCCAATCCACTTATAAGTTATAACTGGAACTATCCAGTAAGGATTGCCTTCATTATCAATTTCAAATGATATTCTACCAAAGCAATCAGTTGGATAAGAAAAACGTAATTTTCTTTGAAGTAATTCGTTAAAGTGAGCAGATGGTACATATTTCATTCCTTTATTTAATTTAGTTAAATTTGCTTCTCCAGTAACAGAGTCAACAGTAATATATCCTGTAATGCCTTCTTTTTTATTAGTTATCCATTTAATGAATGATGCATATTCTAAAGGGGTAACTCTAACAATTTTATCATTATAATTAATTTGTGTATAAATATCTGAAACGTTAAATTGACTTACTAATTCACTCATTTGTCCCATTACACGGTCGCCTAATTTTTGAGATGAATCTTTATCAAGTAATGGTAATTTAGTAAAATCTACTAAGCTTACATTATCTGTAAATGTTTTATTTTCATCAATAGTGATACGAGTTGCATAACTTTTGGCATTAAATATAGGTCCACCAATAATATCTAATACTATAATTGTAAATAATATAATTGGGATTGATAGGATCATACTAAAACCAAATTTAGTTTTATGATGTCTTATACGATTAGTTGAAAATAATTCTCCAATAGCACTAGTAAAGGCAATAGCACTATAAATTATAATTAAATAAATTACAAAAAGCCAAAAACCTAAACTATGAATATTTAAAGCTGGCAAAAATAAATAAAATGAGATGTAACCAATAAATAAAGTAATAATTAAACTTATGATATTTCTTTTCATAAAATCTTCCTTTCTTGCTTTTGATTATAACATATATTTGTTAAAATATAAATTGGTGATGAAGGTGTATTATAACAATTTATCTGATTATTATAAAAGTAAGTTTGGCTGTAAGGTGGTTAAATTATCTTTTAATGGTGGATTTACTTGTCCAAATAGATTAAATGGAGGAAGTGGATGTATATTTTGCTCTGGAAGTTATGAGTATGCAGGTAGTGTAAATAAAAGTTTGAAGGAACAATATGATGAGCAAAGTATAGTTGCAGATAATAAATGGCCAAATGCAAAATATATAGCTTATTTTGGCTCTTTTACAAATACTTTTGATAAGGTTGAGAATTTAAAAAAGCGTTTTGAAGAAGTACTCTCATTTCCTAATGTTATTGGTTTATCTATTGGAACTAGGTCTGACTCAATTTCTGATGAATGCTTTGAGTATTTGAAAGAACTAAATGAAAGAACTTTTTTAACAGTTGAATTAGGCCTTCAATCATCATTTAATGAAACATTAAAATTTATAAATCGTGGTCATGATAAAGCTAATTTTACAGACTGTGTAAGAAAGCTAAAAGCTCTTAATATAAACGTAATAGCTCATATTATTAATGGTCTACCTAATGAAACGGAAGATATGATGCTAGAAAATATTAGGTATTTAAATAATCTTGGTATAAATGGAATTAAAATTCATAATTTATTTATTGTTAAGAATACTAAACTTGCTGAGATGTACATAAATAATCCTTTTAAACTCTTATCAAGAGATGAATATATTGATATTGTTTGTAAACAACTACGTTTATTAAATCCAAGTATTGTTGTGCATAGGTTAACAGGTGATCCTAAAAAAGAAGATTTAATCGAACCACTTTGGGCAATAAAAAAGATTGATATTTTAAATGGAATCGTAAAAAAGTTAAAAAAAGATAAAGCATATCAAGGGATTGACTATAATTAGAAATTTTCTATTGACATTAAGTAAAAAGTGTGTATAATATATAAGCGTTGAGGGGGAAATAATAATGAAAACAGTTGATGAAATTTTAAGACCATTTGTTGCTCAACCAGATATGACAGTTGAAGGACATTTTGGTGTAGAAAGTAAAGGAAGCAAAAATATGCTTAAAATATCTGGCTTAAATAAAGAAAGTATTATTAAAGCTATTATTTGTTGCAATCCTGAACTTAGAAAAGAAGAAAATGCTGCTTTATTAGGTGAAGTTATTGCTCGTGTTGAACAAGAAATGCAACCAAGTGAAACTATTCAAAATACTATAAGATTTTAATTTAAGGACTATACCAAAAAGGTATAGTTTTTCTTTTAAAAAATCTACAACTTAGTTGGTTGCAGATTTTTTATAACTATTTATTTAATTTAAAATTTATATAAGGATTTTTAAGAGGCCTTTTTTGATAGCCTAATCCTTCAATTGGTTCATAATTTATTACAGAGTCACAATCGTTTAAAAAGTTAAAGTAATCATCAAAATCGTATTCTGTTTGATATTCAACTTTACCTAGTAATTCGTAATATAAACCATTTCTAGATGATAACATAAATCCATCAAAGTAATGTTTAATGTTTTCTTCGGTTAAAATAATCCATCCTCTATCTATTATGGTTGTTGCAACTTTTGCTCTATTTTTATCAATTAACATGTATATACCAGGTTTGCATGGTAAACTGAATGGTACTCCAAGTTTAGACAACATATTACTACTATCTTGTTTAAAGAATTGACTATAACTTAAATCAATAATGTATTCTTTACCTTGAAAACTTATTTTATTAAAGTAATGATATCCTTTATTATTGTATAGATTAAGTTTTTGGCTAAAGGCTGGGTCTATTCTAATTATTTCACAGTCAATTCCAAATTTTGCAAACTCTTCTTTAACATAATAACTTATTGTTTCGCATTTTCCTGATAAATCTAATTGATCTATACGTATATGTGGATTATTAATATTTAAAGAACTCTTTGCATAAAGAATATATTCATCAGTTATCTTTTTTCTTACATTAGTTACAATAAAATCTAATAATGTTTCTATTGAATGCACTTTGATAAATTCTTCTACTTTGTATTTTGAGGAATTAGAATCTAAATTTAATCCTTTTACCATATTTTCACATTCTGTTAATATGTTAATAATTTTGCTATAAAAGAAATAAAATTTATCATTATTATCATATAAATATAGAGAATATTCTTTAACTTTTTGATACATTTCTTCAAGTAATTCAAATTGCTCAATTGTAGGTAATAATATAAGTTTTTCTTTAGATTTAATTAAATATTCAAGTAATTCTTTATATGCAGAAAAACTCTTTTTGTTTATAAAAAAACTTGTATTCATTTTTATCCCCCTTTTTGTTGTTTATTATATTATCATAAAATTTTCTTTTTATCAAATTAATTTTTAAAATACTTTTAATGCTTATTTCTCTAATAGATAGTCAAATATTTCTTTACTAGAAAGAGCTGAAGCAATAGTATCATGTGTCTCTCCGTTATAAGTTTTCATAATTGCACTACCTCCTAGTTCATTTATCCTATTAACTACTTCAGTCATCTTCTTATTAACTTCATTTTCTGGATATTGAGAATTACCTGAAATAGCATAAATTGGGACTTTAACTAAATTATTATAATTTAGATTTGTAGTTGGGTGCCAGCTAATTGGACAAGCAGAAGAAAAAAAATCTCCATAAATACTTATCATATTCCAAACTCCCATAGAACCACGAGATGCACCAATTATTATTACCTTACTTTTATCAATGTGGTAAGTGTTTATTACATAATCAATTAATTCTTTTAAATTTGTAGTTACGCTAGTGCTTATCCAGTCCCTTTTAGTAGTATGTGGTGCGATAAAAATGAAGGGATTATTTATGTATTCATTTAAGATATATTTATAAATAGGTAAATTTGGAATAGATTTTATATTATAAGTTTCTCCATCACCATGTAAATATATTATTAATGGCATATCATATGTGGGATTTTTTGAAACGATTTGATAATAATTTATAGTTTTATTATTTGTTGTTAAATATTTATTTAATGATGAGCCACTTGGAATATTTAAATATTTTTTAATTTTTTCTTGTTCTTTTATAGATATGTCATGATTAATTTTTTCTTGTGAATCTTTAGGAATATTGTTAATTTCCTCATATTTTATATTTATTGTAGTTTTTGTATCATTTGGTATTATCATTATAATCATATTTATAAATAGCCATGGAATTAATAATATCGTTATATATACTATTCTCTTTTTTATTCTTAAATTATCTTTATAAAAAAAATCGATGATTATAAAGCATATAAGAGAAATTGGTACTATTATAAGTATATATTTGTATATGTCTAAAAAATCTTTTATATTGTATGTTAAAATTATGTGCTTTAAAAAATTCATAAAACCACCTATGAGTTGATATTATAGCATAAAAAATAGAAAAAAAAAGCATTGGTTATAAACTCAACACTTTTATGTCTTATTTATCGTATTTTGAAAATTCTTCACTAAGATAATTCTTTTTATGAAACATATCAATCATAGCATAATATCTTGGGTGATTGCGCCATCCTTTTTCAGTAGAGCTTAAACTCCATGTTGTATTTACTATTGCGTTAGGATAAGCATTTTTTAAAGTTTGGCGATCTTTTTCTGTAATGCCACCATTAACAAGCCAAAATCTTTCAATGTTGCCAAGTTTTAATAATGGTTCAATATTGGAAGCATCATTATATCCAATATTTATGTCAACTAATTCTTTTAATTCAGTTAGAGGTGAAAAATCATTAATTTTATTGACAAATAGTTCAAGATAATGAAGATGTTTTAAATTTTTTAATGGTGTAAGGTCTTTTACTTTGTTATCAGCAAGGATTAATATACGAAGATCTTTTAGATAGGTTCCAATGATGCTTATGTCTTCAATTGCTTGATGTCCTAAGTCTAATGCTTTTAAGTTAGTACAGTATTTTAAAACTTCAATATCTTTACTAGTTAATCTTACATAATCAATTTTACCTACTAATACTGAGAAAGCTACATCATTAGTTTTTAGGGACCATTTGCCTAAATGTAAGCGCCAAATGATATTAATATTTGGAAAGCTTTTTCTTAATGAATCTAGTTCTTCATTAGTTAAGTTGGAATCTGAAAAGTCAATTTCTTTAAGATTAGGTAATATGGTAATTAAATCTTTTATTTCTGCTATTTTTAAATTTTTATTGTTAATAAAGCTTATCTTTTCATCTTCTTTAGAAATAGTTTTATTTTGGTAATTTATTGGCCAATTAAAATCTATATTCGGATATTCTTTTACTAATTTACTCATTAATTCTAATTTGAGTTTATTATTTTTAAATTCAATTTTTTGAAGATTTTTAAATGGTTTTAAATAATTAATTAATTTGTCATCAACTGATATGTTTGATAAATCTAATTCAGTGATATTCTCATTATATAAATCTTCATATATTTTGTAATATATATCCATGTTAAATTTTATATTAGGGTAATTTAGTAATAAATACTTTTCTTGTTCACTAGTTATAATTTGATTTTTTAAGTTTACTTTTTTAAGATTTTTAAATTCTCTAAATTTTGTTAACCAGTTATTATCATTATCTAAACTATTATTTGATAAATCTAGTTCTTTAGCGTTATTTAAATATTCAGCGTTTCCAATAGAGACTTCTTTTGGTTTATTTAAATGCTCTGTTATAAAAAAACTTGTTGTTAATAAAAAAAGGATTATAACAATAGTAATAATACTTTTCTTGTTCATATTATATTTCCTCGATAGATTTCATATCAATTAATTTATAATTACCATCTATGTAAGAATAATAAAATGTTTCATTTAATTCATCAGTTTTATTGACACCATTTGAAAGAATCATATTTTTAGTTAGTTTTATATCTACTGTAAAGAAATCATTGCCATAAAATTTAAAATTATCCATTTTTACATCTGTAAATGGTTTGTCAGATAATGTATGAGGAGATGTAAAGTTAATATCATAGTTGATTGACCAATTTCTAGCTCTAGTGTAAAGGTCTGTTCCTTTTAATAAATTTGGTTGAAGAGTATAAAAACCATTTCTTCCGTTTAAGTCGGC
Source organism: uncultured Bacilli bacterium (assembly GCA_905236935.1). Next base: position 2,422 of record CAJOQL010000080.1, on the reverse strand, counting down.
AGTTAAGTATAAACTCCAATTTTTAGCGATAACTAGTGGATTAAAATTATTTTTTAAATGTTTTTTTGCTTCTTCATAACTATTATATATTATGGGATTGCTTGCTTCATATTCGTTATCTTTTATATCTGGAGAAATTATTTCTTTATTTGCTTGTTGAATTTTAATAGTAGGTTCTTCTAATAAATTGTCAATTTCATAAATATAAATTTTGGGAGTTAATTTTTTTATGTTAGGTCTATCAAGTTCTTCATATTCTTTTGTTTCTTTAATGAAATCACTACTTAATAAGATATCATTAACATATACTTTATAAGTGCTGTTAGCTTTTATCTTATAACTATATATTCCTTTATCAAATGATAAATTAGCAATATCTAATGGAGTATAACTTAAAAGACCTAATACTGATTCTTCTTTATTTTCTTTAAGGGTTAGGGTTGCAATACGATTATTATTATTAAGAAGTTCATAAACATTATTATCAACTTTTAAGTAAGAAACGTTATTTTTATTAAAAGCATTTGTAAAGGCATCAAGTTTTGAAACATTATTTTCGAATTTATTTGATACTTTTTCATCTTTTAAGTATTTATTAATGTATTCTTTGTCTTTTAGGTTATTTATTACGGAATTAATATAGTTATCAACATCATTTTCCTCAAACTTAGCAAGACTTTTATATAAGGCTTGAAGATAAAATGATAAAAGGAAAATTAAAAATACAGAAAAAATAATTAACGCATTTTTATATTTTAATATTTTTTTCATATTTCACCTACTTTGTAACTATGAATGCATCTGGTAAGCGCCAAGATGAATTACTATAATATAAAGTAACAGATGTCATTAAATATTCACCTTTATAGAACATAGATGATGATGAACCGCCATCAATATTAGCTGCATTTACTGCACCATATTTGCTCATAACGTCAATTAGATCACTAGCAGTAGCTCCTAAATGTCCAGATATTCCTCTTCCATCAGTAACAAGGAATAAAACTGTACCATCTGCTCGCTGACCAATAGCAGTTCTTGGGTTTGCACCACTACCAAGCCCATTAGTTTTTCTATTTTCTCCATTTATTATTAACTTTACAAAATGGTTATTAGCATCACTAAACTCTTCTTGGAATGTAACCGCATCTCTTATTTTTTCTTTTTTAACTAATTCTGTAACACCATTTGCGTCTAATCCTACTAAAGACAAAATTCTTAGTTTATTGTCTGTATCAAACCCAATTAAGTGATAACCTTTACCATTTGGGTCGTTATACTGAATTTGACCATTTGATACAACTACACCAACAGGATATCCTCCGTGATTGCCTAGTGATTCATAAAGTCCACCATTTACTGCACCTATCGCGTTATTTAATTCTACAATTTCATTTAATTCTTTCCCATATTTTGAAAATGGGTAAGTGGTTGCTAATTTCACTCTTGATGGGTCATGGACAATCATCATCATGCCGAAGAAATTATTACCATAAACCTTTTTAATTTCAATTTCATCAGTTTTTGTTTCTTCATTTACAACTACTTTATCAGTATCAATTTCTTCATTGAATTCTAATAAGTTATTTTTATTTACGATATTGTTAATTTCTTTTTCACTCATTACAAGTCTAGGAATAAATTTTAACATTCCTGTTTCTAAAAATGTTGATACAAACATATTTCTTGCCTTAGTTGATGGGCCATAACAAACAACTTTTAAAGTTAAATATAAGCCTACTGTTAAAAATAGTAGGAATGTTCCTACAAATGATAAAGATTTTAAAATTAAATGCTTAGTAAGAATTTTATTATATTTTTTTTCAAATTTATTCTTAAAGTCAGGATTTTTATCATATAAAAACTTAAATATAAATTTTTCTTTTACTTGAATAGGAATATTATTTAAAGCATAGAAATCCGGTAATAAATATACTTCATTTTTATAAGATATTTTATGTTTTTTATAAATACTTAAATTTTCTTTAATATTTTCTTTAACTAAATCCATAAATATTTCAATAGATTTTTTGTTAATATAAGTTTTTTTAAGTTTAAAAGGTAAATTATCTTTAGATTTTACTAGATCTTTATAAGTAAAATTATTGTATTCATCAATTAATTTGTCAATTTTTCTTTTGCTTAACTTCATTCTACTCACCCTACTATAATATAAATTATATCAAAAATATTAGGGAAAATATAGTATACATTCGTTAATATTTTTAAAAAAATGATTTTTTGGATATAGTTATTATATATTTTTTTAAAATTAGATTTGCATTAAAAAAAGCCTTGTTGTAAAGACTTTTTAAGGCTTAAAAACTGGTGGCTTCAGCGGGAATTGAACCAGCGACACAAGGATTTTCAGTCCTCTGCTCTACCGACTGAGCTATGAAGCCAAATGGCGGTTCGTACGGGA